>NZ_JAKSDZ010000009.1 GCF_023509475.1 Aestuariirhabdus haliotis
TTGTCCAGGTCTCGACATGAACGGTGAGCTTCGCCTTGATAAAAACCATTTTTAGGATCCGCAGAGATCTATCTGAATTAATCAGAGGTGCCCTAAGGAGATAGGGATGAACAATATTGGAAAAGTCGACCGAACATTAAGAGTGGTAATAGGTTTAATTCTCTTGAGTTTGGTTTTTGTTGGTCCACAAACGCCCTGGGGCTGGATCGGTTTGGTGCCTTTATTAACGGGCGCAATCAGTTTTTGTCCGCTGTATCGAATTCTGGGTGTTAATACCTGCAAAAGCAGTGAGGCTTGATAGCCATTGAGGTCGCATATTCGTGTTGTATAGCCGACAAAGTGAACTTTATATCCTCCTGTTTTCTAATATTGAGAGCACATAGATGTGTTCCAGATACAGGGTGGGGTGGGTATGTCGAATGATGTTGGCTCATAACTAGAGAAACCGGACCATGAATCTTTTGCAGACGATGCCGGTTGCTTTTGTTGTGGTCAGTATGTTGCTATCGCTGGGCTCAATCGGGGCGGCGCTTTGGTTGGCTCCCTGGAAAGCCCTGGCTAGCATTCAACAGCGGCAACACCTGTGGTTTGGCACCGTACTGGGGCTTTCGCTGTTCTGGTTGATGCATGTGAAAGTCGATGGTCTTATGGCGCTCCACCCTTTGGCAATGGCGACTGTTGCCGTTGTCTTTGGGTGGTCACTGGCGATTTTGGCGGGAGCGCTTCCCTTATTGATATGGCTGGTGCTGGATACTCTGGTGGCTATTCCAGTTATCAGCCACTGGAGTCATTTTTTTACTGACCATCTGCTGTCGGTGGTAGTGCCGGTCAGTACCAGCTGCCTGATGGCCTATGGCATCGGCCGTTTGCGATACAAAAATATATTCTTCTTCACCCTCGGCGTCGGTTTCTTTGGTTCTATCCTGGGAATTCTGGTTCTGTTGTTGGTGAGTTCGTTGCTGTTTTTTCTTTTTGCCTCCGCCGATCAATGGCAATCGTTCCAGGAAAATCGGGCGCTATTCGTATTTCTTGCCTTCGAAGAGGGAGTGATTAATGGCATGATGATTACTATGTTTACGGTGATTGCTCCTGATCTGGTGAAAACCTTCGATGATCGTGCCTATCTTGATCATCGCCAATAAAACACTATTAGCGCTTCTTTCTGCTCTTACAAAAAAGTAATCGTCTTCTCGTATTGCTTTTGTTTTATGGGGCTGGTGATAGATAATCACTCCCTCGCATTAATCCCAGTAAGGTTCTCTTGATGAATAAACAAAAACGGGTCCTGTGGATCGTCAGTATCCTGTTGCCGCTGTTAGCCATCATCGGTCTATGGTATGGCCTGGCCACACCAAAGCCTGCTCCTGAATTGTCAGCCGCAAAGACGGAGGCTTTGGTTAGGGATCATTCTCCGGTTATGGGGAGCTCACGGGCGAAAGTAACCCTGGTAGAGTTTCTCGATCCGGCGTGTGAGACCTGTCGATTGTTCTATCCCGAAGTTAAAAAGCTATTGGCTGGTCATGCGGGCAAAGTAGAGCTGGTCATCCGCTATGCCCCCTTCCATAAAGGCTCTGACTATATGATCAAACTGCTGGAGTCGGCACGCCGCCAGGGTAAGTTCTGGGAAGTGCTTGAAATCATGCTGCAAACCCAGCCTCAATGGGCTTCTCATCATAATCCTCAGCCCCAGTTAATCTGGCAGCACCTGGGCGGGCTAGGGCTCGATATAGCAAAACTCAAACAGGATATGCAGGATCCCAGTGTTGAAGCCATCGTTCGTCAGGATCTCGCTGATGCAGCGACGCTGGGCGTGAAGAAAACGCCGGATTTTTTTGTTAACGGCCAGCCTTTGCCTCAATTTGGCTTGCAGCAATTGCGGGATCTGCTGCTTGAAGAAGTAAACCGAGTGTATTGAATGGGTACCCTTTGGGGATAAAAAAAGCCCCGCTGGAGTGGCAGCGGGGCAAGCAGAGGCTGAGCCTCTTACAGCAAAAGTACAGCTAAGCAGTTATCACTATCACAACAACAGCGTACGAATATCACCCATCAGCTTGCTGAGCAGGGTGGTGAAACGTGCGGCATCGGCGCCATTGATCGCCCTGTGATCATAAGAAAGCGACAGAGGCAGCATTAAGCGCGGTTTGAATTCGGAACCGTCCCAGACTGGTTTTAGTCCAGCTTTGGAAACGCCCAAAATCGCCACTTCGGGTGCGTTCACTATGGGAGTAAAGGCGGTACCGCCGACACTACCCAAACTGGAGATGGTGAAACAGGCGCCTTGCATTTCCGCCGGTGACAGCTTTTTCTGCTGGGCTTTACCCGCCAGTTCAACCATCTGCTTGGAAAGTTCCTGCAAACCCATCTTGTCCGCATCGCGAATGACCGGCACCAGCAGACCGTCCGGGGTATCGACCGCGAAACCAATGTGGCAATACTCCTTATAGATCAGAGCGGTGCCATCGGGATTCAACGAAGCATTGAATTGAGGCATACGCTTAAGCGCTGTGGTGCAAGCCTTGATGATAAAAGGCAGAGGCGTCATTTTAACGCCCTGCTCCTTTTGCGCTTTGCGGAAGGCTTCCATCTCGGTGATATCGGCTTCGTCGAACTGGGTCACATGGGGTACGTTGAGCCAGCTGCGATGCAGGTTGGCACCGCCCACCTGTTGCAGGCGTGTCAGCGCTACTTCCTTTACCGGACCGAATTTGCTGAAATCGATGGACGGAATAGCCGGGATTCCGCTACCCGTAGTCGCCACAGGGGCGGCTTGAACGGGCTGTTTGAGGCGGGTTTTAACGAACTCCTGCACATCCTCTTTCAGGATTCGGGCGCGGGGACCGCTGCCTTTGATCTCTCCGAGATCAACGCCAAACTCTCTGGCAATACGCCTCACGGATGGCCCTGCGTGTACCTTTTTGTTGCGGGTGCTGATAATTTGGCTGTCGGCAGCGGCAGCGGCAGCGGCAGCGGCAGTCGGTTTTGCGGTTTCGTTTTGGCTGGGCTCGATCGGGGCCGGTTGTGGTTCTGCGCTAGCCGTTGGTTGCGCGGCTGCCGGTGCGGAACCGGTTTTCATTTTGATCATGGGTACGCCTTCGCCGGCGTTGTCACCTGTTTTGATCAAAACTTCAGTGACGGTGCCGGCGAAAGGTGCCGGTACTTCCATGCTGGCTTTATCCGATTCGACCACGATGATCGCATCTTCGGCATCGATCTCATCGCCGACCTGAACGCAGATTTCGATCACTTCACCATCACCGCCCAGGTCCGGCACCTTGACCAGTGTTTCACTCTCGGCGTTTGCCGGGCTGCTGGCCGACGGGGCTGGGTTGGATTCTGGTGCTGGCTCAGGTTCGGCCGCAGTTTCGACGCTCTCAGACTGTTTAGTCTGTGCGGTATCCGCACTCAGCTTGACCATCTCAAGCCCTTCACTGGCGGTGTCGCCGACCTTGACCAGAATCTCGCTAATGGTGCCGGCAAAGGGGGCAGGTACATCCATGCTGGCTTTGTCGGACTCGACCACAATCAGCGAGTCCTCGGCCTCGACACGGTCACCAACCTGGACGCATATTTCTATGATCTCGCCGTCGCCGCCGAGATCGGGTACTTTGATAATGTTATCACTCATCGCTGTGTTCCTGTCTCTGGTGGCTGTTAGCTGTACATTGGGTTGGGCTTGTTAGGATCGATGTTGTATTTCTTCATCGCCCTGGCAACCAGTTCCCCTTTCACCAGACCATCCTGTTTCAGGGCGTAGAGTGCAGCGATCACGATGTAGTAGCGGTCGACTTCAAAAAACTGGCGGAGTTTTTTGCGTGTGTCACTGCGACCAAAACCGTCGGTACCCAGCGAGATAAAGGTCGCCGGGATAAAGTCCCGAATCTGGTCGGCGTACACCTTCATATAATCGGTGGCCGCGATGACCGGGCCCTGACGATTTTTCAGGCATTGAGTAACGTAGCATTCGCGGGTCTCTTCGGTCGGATGCATCAGGTTCCAGCGTTCGACGTCCATGCCATCGCGGCGCAGTTCGTTAAAGCTTGTGGCACTCCAGATATCGGACTCTACCTTGAACTCGTTACGCAAAATGGCAGCGGCTTCTCGAACCTCGTTGAAGATGGTACCGCAGCCCATTAGCTGCACCTTGAGCTTGCTCTTGCGAGAGTTTTCCTCGAAGCAATAAAGACCTTTAATGATGCCTTCAACAACGCCGTCGCCTTCGGGCAGTGCGGGATGCTGGTAGGTTTCGTTCATGGTGGTCAGGTAATAGAAAACGTTTTCCTGTTCTTGCATCATGCGGCGCAAACCGTCCTGAACGATAACGGCAATTTCATACCCGTAGGTAGGGTCGTAACTGATGCAGTTGGGGATGGTGGATGCCATGATGTGGCTGTGGCCGTCCTGGTGCTGCAGACCTTCGCCGTTGAGGGTGGTTCGGCCAGCGGTGGCGCCAATCAGGAAACCGCGCGCCTGGATATCACCCGATGCCCAGGCCAGGTCACCAGTACGCTGGAAACCAAACATGGAGTAGAACGTGTAGAAGGGAATCATGGGCACGTTGTTGCAGCTATAGCTGGTACCGGCGGCGATCCAGGCCGCATGGGCTCCGGCTTCGTTGATGCCTTCCTCCAGAATTTGACCCTTCTTGTCTTCCTTATAGAACATCACCTGATCGGAATCCATGGGCTCATATAGCTGACCCTCGGAAGAGTAAATACCCAGCTGGCGGAACATGCCTTCCATACCAAAGGTGCGCGCTTCATCCGGCACGATGGGCACCAGGTGCTTGCCTATCTTCTTGTCTTTTACCAGTGCCGATAACACGCGAACATAGGCCATAGTGCTGGAAATTTCCCGTTCACCGCTGCCCTTGGTAACGGCTTCAAAGGCTTTTAAGTCCGGTATCGGCAAGCTGTCACTAGTGATACGACGCTGAGGCACAAACCCACCCAGGCTTTCCCGTCGTTTGCGCATGTAAACCATTTCCGGGCTATCGGCATCGGGTCGATAGTAAGGCACATCCGGCAGGTCAGCATCTTTAACCGGAATATCAAAACGGTCACGGAAGGCTTTGAGATCTTTCAGTGAGAGTTTTTTCACCGAGTGTGCCGTGTTGGCTGCTTCAGCCGATTCGCCGTAGGCATAACCCTTAACGGTTTTGGCCAGAATAACGGTTGGCTGTCCGCTGTGGTTAACCGCAGCGTGATAGGCGGCATACACTTTGTAAGGGTCGTGACCGCCTCGATTGAGGTTGTAGATGTCATCATCCGATAGATGAGCAACCATCTCTTTTAGTTCGGGATACTTACCGAAGAAGTGCTCACGAGTGAAGGCACCGCCTTTGGCTTTACAGTTCTGATAGTCACCGTCGACGCATTCGTCCATGCGCTGTTGCATGATGCCCTGCTTGTCTTGGGCGAACAGTGGGTCCCAATGACGTCCCCAGACCACTTTGATCACATTCCAACCGGCGCCACGGAACTGGCCTTCCAGTTCTTGCATGATTTTACCGTTGCCGCGAACCGGGCCATCGAGGCGCTGCAGGTTGCAGTTGACGACAAAGATCAGGTTGTCGAGTTTTTCGCGACCGGCCAGACCAATTGCCCCGAGGGATTCCGGTTCATCCATTTCGCCATCACCGAGGAAGGCCCAGACTTTGCGCTGGTTGACCGGGCTGAAATCCCGATTATCCAGATACTTCATAAAGTGCGCCTGGTAGATCGCTTGCAGAGGCCCCAAACCCATGGAAACGGTCGGGAACTGCCAGAAATCCGGCTTCAGTTTAGGGTGCGGGTAGGAGGGCAGACCTTCGCCGTCGACTTCCCGGCGGAAATTATCCAGTTGGTCTTCGCTCAGGCGCCCCTCAAGAAAGGCTCGGGAGTAGATCCCCGGGGATGAATGACCCTGGAAATAGATCAGGTCTCCTTCCTGGCCATCGCTGGGGCCCTTGAAAAAGTAGTTGAAGCCGATGTCATACAGGGTGGCGCCGGAGGAGAATGAGGAGATATGGCCGCCTAGGTCAGGGTCGTGTTTGTTTGCTCGCATCACCATCGCCAGGGCGTTCCAGCGTACGATGGAGCGAATGCGACGCTCCATAAACAGATCGCCGGGCATGCGTGCCTCTTTCGAGGAGGGGATGGTGTTTCTATAAGGGGTGTTGATCGCGTAGGGGATTTGGGTACCGGTGCGAGTGGCCCGTCGGGCGAGTCTGGTCAGCAGGTAGTGAGCGCGGTCTTCACCTTCGCTCTCCAGGACTGAGTCCAATGCATCCAGCCACTCCTGGGTTTCAATCGGATCTACATCTTTGTGCATGGGTCTTGCTCCAAGTCAGATGCGCCCTTAAGTCAATTAAATAGTATAGGTTTACTTCGGTTGTGCTGAAGTGCTGAAGTGCTTAAGGCGCGGTGAAAGCTTTTGCTGATTCTATTGTTATTATTCTTGTAGTTTTACTACATATAGGCGCTAGGGATCAATCAAACAGCTGCTTGAGTGTAGTGTTACTACATTTTTTTACATAAGCATACAGACTGAAGTGTAGCAGCCCCTGATGCATACAAATCTCGCTATAATGGGGCCTCGGGACGAGCGGTAGAGAAAAAGGGAAAGGCATGGAATTGGATATTTTGCAGCAACAGCATCCATTAATCGTGGAGATCGTCGGCCATCAATGGCAAGCATTTCAGGAATCCCGTGAAGCTCGGGATGATTGCCTGAAGCAACTGGGCCAAAACCTGCAAGAAAGTGATCGTTTTGCTGCCGAGTTAGTGCGCTGTTGGGGGGGCAGTGATTATGTTGCTGAACTTTGCCGCAGGCGTCCCGAACTTTTGTTGGAGTTGATGCAAAGTGGCGATCTGCAGCGCTCCTACAGTGAAACAGAACATCGAACCAAACTCGATACGCTGTTGCAATCGGTCACCACCGAAGATGAGTTGGGTCTTCAGCTGCGACGTTTTCGTCAACGAGAGCAGCTGCGTATTATCTGGCGCGATTTGAATCGGTTGGCGGATGTGGTCGAAACCACGGCCGATTTATCGGCCATGGCCGATGCTGCAATCGATGGGGCCTATGTCTGGTTGTATGAGAGTTGTACTCCGTCCTGGGGCGTGCCGATGGGAGCCGATGCCGATGAGCCGCCCTGGCCGCAGCATCTTATTGTGTTGGGAATGGGTAAGCTGGGCGCCTGTGAACTGAACCTTTCTTCGGATATCGATCTTATTTTTGCCTATCCCAATCAGGGAGAAACCCAGGGAGGGCGTCGCTCCCTGACCAATCAGGAGTTCTTTATTCGACTGGGCCAAAAACTGATTAAAGCCCTGGATGCTTTGACGGTGGAGGGTTTTGTCTTTCGCGTGGATATGCGTCTGCGCCCATACGGGCAGAGCGGGGCGCTGGTGCTGAGCTTCGATGCCATGGAGCAGTATTATCAGGATCAGGGGCGTGACTGGGAGCGTTACGCCATGATCAAGGCCCGAGTCGTGGCTGGGGATCGAGAGCGTGGTTCGGAGCTGTTGGCTATGCTGAAGCCCTTTGTGTATCGCCGTTATATCGATTTTAGCGCCGTGGATGCCCTGCGTGATATGAAACGCATGATACAGACCGAGGTAAAGCGCAAGGGTATGCAAGAGAACGTCAAATTGGGGGCTGGCGGCATTCGCGAAATAGAATTTATTGGCCAGGCGTTCCAGTTGATCCATGGCGGTCGCGAACGCGCCCTGCAGCAACGGCCGATCATGGGTGTCCTGCGCGTATTGAAAGAGAAGGATTATTTGCCCGAGGAAGCGGTCGAACAACTGGTTGAAGCTTACCGTTTTTTGCGCAATGTCGAGCACGCACTGCAAGCCCTGGACGACAAACAAACACAGAATCTACCTGAAGAGGATTCGGCCCGTTTGCGCCTGGCGCTAACCATGGGATTTGATACCTGGGAACAGCTGCAGCTGGCGTTGGCCGAGCACCGGGAATTTGTGCAAAAACAGTTTGATGAGGTGGTTGCCGATCCTTCTGAGCAGCCAGAAACAGAATCGGATAGTGAAACATGGTCGCTTTTGTGGTCGCGAGAATTATCGGATGAAGATGCCCTGGACCTGTTTGTGCAGGCCGGTTATGCACTGCCCAAAGAAGCGCTGTCGAGGTTGGAAAGCCTGAGAGATGGTCGGGCGCTACAATCGGTTCAGCGCCAGGGTCGAGAGCGTATTGATCTGTTTATGCCCATGCTGCTGTCGCAACTGTCCGCATTGGTAGAACCCGATGAGGCGTTGCAGCGATTTTTACCCCTGGTCGAGTCGGTTATGCGTCGAACGGCGTATCTCGTATTGTTAATGGAAAATCGCAGCGCCCTCGAGCAGCTGTTCAAGTTGTGTGTAGCCAGCCCATGGATCGCTGAGCGTATTGCGCGTCACCCCATGTTGTTGGACGAATTTCTGGATGTGGACTCGTTGTTTGCTCCGCCGGGCAGGGCGCAACTGGCGGACGAATTGCGCCAGCAAATGGTTCGCATTCCGGCCGATGATCTGGAGCAGCAAATGGAGGCTCTGCGTTATTTTAAAACCTCTCATGTGCTTCGAGTCGCCGCAGCGGAAATAGCCGGTACTTTGCCGCTAATGAAAGTCAGCGATTATTTGACCTGGATTGCCGAGGTGGTGGTGTGCGAGGTGGTCGAAATCGCCTGGTCTAATATGGTGGCGCGCTATGGTCAGCCTCAGTCGGCTGCCGGAGAGCCTGCGCCTCGCGATTTCATCGTAATAGGTTACGGCAAGGTTGGGGGTATTGAACTCGGTTATGGCTCCGATCTTGATCTGGTGTTTGTGCACGGAGTGGAAGGGCAGCAAGGTACCGATGGCGAGCGTAGCATCGATAACCAGACTTTTTTTGTACGCCTCGGTCAGCGCATCATCCATATTCTCAATACACAGACCGCATCTGGCCAGCTCTATGAAGTGGATATGCGCTTGCGTCCTTCGGGTGCTTCCGGGCTATTGGTTGGCTCGCTAGAGGCGTTCGCCAAGTATCAGCAAAACGATGCCTGGACCTGGGAGCATCAGGCGTTGTGTCGCGCTCGAGTGATCGCAGGAAGCGATGCCCTGACGGAACGTTTCAAGGCAGTACGGGGTGAAGTGCTTTCGAGTGCTCGAGGCAAAGATGAGCTGCGCAGCGAAGTGGTCGCCATGCGGCAAAAGATGCGTGACAATCTGGGTACGCCGGAAACCTCGGCGGGTGCCAGTGAGGGTAGTTGGCAAGCGGATGCCCAATTTCATCTGAAACAGGACCATGGTGGTATCGTTGATATCGAATTTATGGTGCAATATGGCGTTTTAGCCTGGTCGCAGCAATACCCTGAGCTGCTTGAGTACACTGACAATATTCGGGTGCTGGACTCGCTGGAGGCAACCAGCTTTATTTCCAGTGATGATGCAGATCTGCTTCGGGAAGCTTATAAAGCTTATCGTGCGGCAGCCCACCGGTTGGCTCTGCAAAACTGCAAAGGAGTTGTCAGTGGTGATGCTTTTCACGAGTACCGGCGAGGCGTAATGGGTATCTGGCAGCGTATTATGCTGGACGCGGATAATTAGAACCTGGGCTGGTACCAGGTCGAACAGACTGAATTTACGTTAGGAGAGTGACTCAATGTCGATGGCTGACAGAGATGGTGTGATCTGGTTCGATGGCGAGATGGTACCTTGGCGCGAAGCCAAAACCCACGTACTGACCCATACCCTGCATTACGGTCTGGGAGTGTTTGAAGGGGTCAGGGCATATGCTACCGAGAAGGGTGCCAGTATCTTCCGTCTTAAGGAACATACGGATCGCTTGTTCCAAAGTGCTCACATCCTCAATATGAAGATCCCCTTTGATAAGGAAACCATCAATGAGGCACAGCTGGCTGTGGTGCGCGAAAACAATCTCGATCACGCCTACCTGCGTCCGATGTGTTTCTATGGTTCGGAAGGCATGGGGTTGCGAGCTGATAATTTAAAGACTCATTGCATTGTTGCTGCCTGGGAATGGCCGTCTTATATGTCGCCGGAGGCCAAGGAGCAGGGGATCAAGATTCGCACCTCCTCTTACACCCGTCACCATGTCAATATCACCATGTGCAAGGCCAAGGCCAACGGCAACTACATCAACTCAATGTTGGCGCTCAAAGAAGCCCTGGATGCTGGCTGTGAAGAAGCCCTGTTGTTGGATAACGAAGGTTATGTTGCCGAGGGTAGCGGGGAAAATATCTTTATTGTCAAAAACGGCATTATTCACACCCCTGAATTGACCTCCTGCCTGGCGGGTATTACCCGGGATACGATTTTTCAGTTGGCTGAAGAGTTTGGTTACAGTATTCGCGAGCGTCGCATTACCCGCGATGAAGTCTATGTGGCCGACGAGGCATTCTTCACCGGTACCGCCGCCGAAGTGTTGCCCATTCGTGAGCACGATGGTCGCGTGATTGGTACCGGGCGTCGTGGACCCATTACGGAAAAGCTGCAAACAGCCTACTTTGATCAGGTGACGGGCAAACGCAGCCAGCACCCTGAATGGCTGTCACCGGTCGCTGGCTAGGCATGATAGCGGGGGATTTCCCCCGCACAGCGCGGAAATCTCTGTGAGTACACAAGCCTTGAAGATTTTGGTGATCGGCCCCTCTTGGGTGGGCGATATGGTGATGGCGCAAACCCTGTTTATGGTGCTAGCCAAACAGCATCCAGGCTGTGCGATTGACGTCCTGGCACCTGCCTGGAGTCGCCCATTGTTGGAGCGTATGCCTGAGGTGCGGCGCGCTATCGATATGCCGTTGGGGCACGGCTCATTGCAATTGGGGGTGCGGCGCCAGCTGGGTATATCCCTTCGAAGTGAAGCCTATGATTGGGCGATTACCCTGCCGAACTCGCTCAAGTCGGCATTGGTGGCTGCCTGGGCAAAAATACCGCGCCGAACCGGTTGGCGAGGCGAGATGCGCTACGGTCTGTTAAATGATTTGCGGGTGCTCGATAAAGCCCGCTATCCGCTAATGATTGAACGCTTTATTGCCCTGGGTCTTGATTCTGATAAGCCGCTCCCCGCTCCCTTACCTTCACCTGGCCTGGAGATCGATCCCGAGCAGCGTCAGCAAGCCCTTCAGGCGCTGGGTCTGCAAACCACACGCCCGATTTTGGTGTTGTGCCCGGGGGCGGAGTTTGGTGAAGCCAAGCGCTGGCCCGAGCAGGCCTATGCGGAAGTGGCCCGGAAGAAATTGTCCGAGGGTTGGCAGGTATGGATCCTGGGTTCTGCTAAAGACACTGAAGGTGCCGAGCGAATTCGTCAGATGCTGCCTGCCGAGCTGCAGCTATACTGCGAGAACCTGGCTGGGAAAACCGTCTTGGCCCAAGCCGTTGATTTGATGTCTCTGGCCTCAGCGGTGGTCAGTAATGACTCCGGTTTGATGCATATTGCGGCGGCTTTGCATCGGCCATTGGTGGTTGTATATGGCTCCACCTCACCCGGATTTACCCCGCCCTTGAATGCCAATCATGAGGTTGTCTCTTTGGATTTGGATTGTAGTCCTTGTTTCAAGCGTGAATGCCCGTTAGGACATTCCAACTGCCTTAAGCAGTTACCGCCATCTCTGGTGCTACAGGCGCTGGAGCGTCTTCCTATCGATGTTTCGGTAGAGGCCGGTTCATGAGGGTATTGCTGGTCAAGACCTCTTCTATGGGGGATGTGATTCATGCCTTGCCGGCATTGACTGATGCCGCCAAGGCCATCCCTGGCCTGACAGTGGATTGGGTGGTGGAGGAGGGCTTTGCGGAGCTGCCGAGCTGGCATCCGGTGGTGGATCGGGTGATTCCAGTGGCCATTCGGCGCTGGCGCAAGAGTCTGTTGAAAAGTATTTTTTCGGGTGAAATCAAAGCATTTCGTGAAGAGCTCGGTCGCACACGCTATGACGTCGTGATCGACGCTCAGGGGCTGTTAAAAAGCGCCTGGATTGCGCGTCAAGCCCAGGGTGTTCGTTGTGGTCTGGATCGGTATTCGGCTCGTGAGCCGCTGGCGAGTTGGTTCTATCACAAGCGATTTACGGTAGCGCGCGAGCTGCATGCAGTTGAACGTATCAGGCAGCTGTTTGCTAACGCCCTCGATTATCCGGTGCCCCAGGAAGTGGGTGACTATGGCATAAATCAGGATAGCTTTTTGCCAGAAATTGTGGCGCAAAAGGGCAATCCTTACGTGGTTTTTTTGCACGGAACCACACGTTATGACAAGCATTGGCCAGAACATTATTGGCAGACCCTGTGTGGCATGCTGGTGCACAGGGGGTATGAAGTACGGCTGCCCTGGGGTAATGAGCAGGAACGGCTTAGGGCGGAGGCGATCGCGCGTATTTCGCCTTCGGCCGAGGTGTTGCCCAAGCTGAATATTGCGGGCGTTGCCAGCCAGTTGTCCGGTGCCAGCGGCGTGGTTGCGGTCGATACCGGATTGGGGCATCTGTCGGCTGCGCTGTCGGTGCCAACGGTTTCTCTTTACGGCCCAACGTCTCCGGCATTGATCGGTGCCTATGGCGATTATCAGCAACATCTGTGTTCGGCCGACTACAGCGAAGTCCCCCCAAACGGCTCGGGCAAGGCGGTAGAGCCTGCTATTTTTGCCCCGTTGCACCCTAAAATCGTCAAGACGACCCTGTTGAAACTGATGCAGGAAGCAAACTAAGGTAGAATGGCCGCCCCCTGTTCGAGAGCAAGATAGCAAGCCCTATGAAACTGGCCTTTGTGCTGTTCAAATATTTCCCTTATGGCGGCCTGCAGCGTGATTTTTTGCGCATCGCCAACGTCTGTCAGGAACGTGGTCACAGCGTTCGAGTGTATACCATGGGCTGGCAGGGAGAATGCCCTGCGGACTTTGATGTCCGTATCCTGGGAGTCAAAGCATTGGCGGCCCATAAGCGCAATGAATCTTTTCATCGTCAGGTGATGCGCTCGTTAGCCGAGGAACCTGTCGATGCCGTGGTGGGTTTCAATAAGATGGCGGGACTTGATCTCTACTACGCAGCTGACCCCTGTTACGAGGAGAAGGCGCAGACATTGCGCTCGGCCATCTATCGGCTTGGGGCGCGCTATCGCCATTTCTTTGAGGCCGAGAAAGCTGTTTTTTCTGCCACCAGTAAGACCGAAGTGCTGATGATTTCGGAACTGCAAAAGCCGTTTTTTCAGCAGCATTATGGGACTCAGGAAGAGCGCTTTCACCTGTTACCGCCAGGCATCGCCAGAGACCGTTGCGCGCCGGCGGATGCCGATCGGATTCGCGCTGAATTCCGGACAGAATTTCAGCTGAGCGATAAGGACCGTTTGTTGCTGATGGTCGGCTCGGGCTTCAAAACCAAGGGGCTGGACCGTGCTCTCTATGCTATGGCATCGCTACCCGAGACATTGCGGCAGCGAACCCGGTTTATGGTGATTGGGCAGGATAACTTTACCCCTTTTGTGCGCCTGGCCAGGCGCCTGAAGTTGGATGGGCAGGTGACCTTTATGCCTGGCCGTGATGACATTCCCCGCTTTATGCTTGGCGCGGATTTATTGGTTCACCCGGCCTATAACGAAAATACGGGTACTGTGCTGCTGGAAGCTGTCGTGTCCGGACTGCCGGTATTGGTGACCGATGTTTGTGGCTATGCGCATTATGTTGAAAAGGCGGGTGCCGGGCAGCTGTTGGAATCGCCCTTCGAGCAGGCCGATATGGGGCAAAAGCTGGAAACCATGTTGACCTCGCCCCAACGTGATAATTGGAAACGAAACGCCCTTCGGTTTTCCGAGCAGGCTGATATATTCAGCATGCCGGAACGTGCCGCTGAGATAATTGAACGTGTCGGGGGGTGTCAGTGACCCTTTATTTGCGTGAGGATTTTGCCAGGCAGTGGAAAGGAAGCGACCCTTTTGAACGGGTTGAGCAACTTCAAGGTGAGGTGTTTAGAGAGCTTGAAGCGCGCCGCACACTGCGTTTTGAATTCCAGGGCAGATCCTTTTTCGCCAAGATTCATCGGGGTGTGGGTTGGTGGGAGATTATAGAAAATGTGCTTCGCTTGCGCGCACCGGTGCTTGGTGCAAGCAATGAATGGCAGGCCATTAAACGGTTGGAAACGATCGGCGTCGACACGATGACGGCCGTGGCTTACGGTAAGCGAGGGAGCAACCCGGCCCGACAGCACTCCTTTATCATCACTGAGGATCTGATCGATACCATCAGCCTGGAAGATTTTTGTCGCGATTGGCCGAAGCAGCCTCCCAAGCTGGCGTTGAAGTGGGCCTTGATTGATCGTGTTGCCTGGATAGCGAGGCAGTTGCATGAGCATGGTATCAATCACCGGGACTTTTATATTTGCCATTTTCTGCTCGATATCTCGGCGGGTGTCGAGCAGTTGGATCCGAATCAATTGAAGCTGTCGCTGATCGACCTGCACCGAGCCCAGCTTCGCTCCACAACACCCGATCGTTGGGTGGAGAAAGATCTGGCCGCGCTCTATTTTTCTGCCATGGAAATTGGTCTGACACGGCGGGATCTGTTGCGTTTTGTGCGAGCCTACTGTGCGTGTGATCTGCGTCAGGCTCTGGCGGATCGGGCCAGCCTGTGGGCGCGATTGCGGCGCAAGGCTGACAAGCTGATGGCACGATTTCAGCGCAAAGGTGATCAAATTCGATGACGACTGAATGGACCATAACCAAAGCCTATCAAGGTACGGATGCGGCTGAGGTATTTGCGTCGCTGGATGATGTGTTTGAGCTTGAGGGCGAAGTAGTGGCGGCCGATGACGAAAGCGCCACGTTTCCCTATCGTGTGGGCTCCAAACGTTATTACGTCAAGCGTTACCATAAGACCAAGGAGTTTCGCAGCTATCTGGGTATGAGCCGTATCGTGACGGAGTGGCGCAATCAGCAGAAATTTCTGCGTTGGGGGTTGCCTGCTGCACGCGTTGTGGCCTATGGGCAGGAGCGCTTTTTGAGCAAAACCCGGCGGGGCGTGCTGATTACCGAAGCGCTGGAAAATACGTGCGATCTGGCGCAGATGGCTGACCAAGACTCGCCGTTGCTGAAAGATCGGGCTTGGGTTCGGGGGATGCTTAAGCGGCTGGCCGAGGTTACCCGCGATCTGCACTCACATCGTTTTGCCCATAATGACCTTAAATGGCGCAATATCCTGGTTACACAGTCTAGGGATGATCCTGAGGTCTACCTGATTGATTGCCCAGCAGGGCGGAGCTGGATCTGGCCCTTTCTGGAATATCGAATTATCAAGGATCTGGCCTGTCTGGATAAGGTTGCAAAATATCAGTTCAGTCGTACCCAGCGACTGGCATTTTACTTTCACTACAGTGGCCATAGTCGACTGTCATGTAAGGATAAGCGGCGCATTCGCAAGGTGTTGGGGTTCTTTACTGGCCGAGAGTGATGCTTCTGTTCGATCTGGATCAATGGTTGTGACGATCGTTTTGTGCGCAGTGGGGCGAATGGCCTATAATGCGCAGCAATCTGTTTTGGGCTAGAACGGAATGACCAACCATCCGTGCCGTCCTGGTGTATTGATCCGTCGAGCTAACCCTCGCGGTGTTTATCTGCTTTCAAAGTTACCGGCGCGATAGCGTCCTAGAGATGAGGTTTATAACGTGGCACTGACTATTTTGGGCCTATCGGGATCGCTCAGTCATGATCCCTCCGCCGCACTGTATATCGATGGCAAGCTGGTGGCCGCTGCTGAAGAGGAGCGCTTTATTCGTGACAAGCACGCCAAGAATAAGATGCCGCTCGAATCGACCAAGTTTTGCCTTGATTTCGCGGGACTAAAACCCTCAGACATTGATGTGGTAGCTGTGCCATTTGCACCTATCAGTCTGTCTACACCGGCTCGTTGGCATTATGCCAAGCGTTACTGGTATGCCCCGGACCGCGCACTCGATGTGCTCTTCAATGGTAACCGCCGCTATCGTCGTTATGTTGGCCGCATTCGCGAGATGCTGGATACACTGGGCTTTGAATGGGGCCAGTTTGAATTTGATTCCGTCGAGCACCACCTTGCTCATGCCTCCAGTGCCTACCATCTGAGTGGGTTTGAAGAAAAGACAGCGATCATGGGTATCGATGGTAAAGGCGAATACGCCACTACCTTCTTTGGCTACGGCGAAAACGGCAAGATCCACAAGATCAAAGAGTTCTACGACCCGGATTCCCTGGGTGGCCTGTACGGTGCGATCACCGAATATCTCGGTTTTGAAATGCTCGATGGCGAGTACAAGGTGATGGGTATGGCTCCCTATGGTGACGCCAGCAAATATGATCTGTCCCGCCTGATCGATTTTGATGGCAAAGAGTTCCAGGTGAATACCGACTACGCCAATGTTATCGGACTGCGCCGTTACAAGGAAAAGGGTAAGGGTTTCTACTTTACGGATAAGCTGGTTGAATGGCTGGGCCCGCGCCGTAAAGGGGATATCGCCGATGATCCCTATATCCATTATGCGGCCTCAATCCAGGCGCTGTACGAAGAGATTTCGCTCAAGCTGATGGACCATTATCTGGGTGACATCATCAAGGAAACGGGCAAGATTGCGTTCTCCGGTGGCGGCGCGCTTAACGTAAAACTGAACCAGAAAATTATTGCCCGCCCCGAAGTCAAAGAGCTGTTTGTGCAACCGGCTTCGGGTGATGCTGGTACCGCGGTTGGTGCAGCTTCCTTTGCCTCCGAAAGTCGCGGCGTTAAGGTGGAAAAGATGGAGCATGTCTATCTTGGCCCCAGCTTCACCAATGAGCAGGTGATTGAAGCCTGTGAGCAGCACCCGGACAAGCCTAAGTTCCGTAAAATTGACCATGTCCCTCAGCGTATCGCCCGTATTCTCAATGAGGGTAATCCAGTGGCCTGGTTTCAGGGGCGTATGGAATTTGGGCCGCGTGCTCTGGGTCGTCGAAGTATCGTCGGTTGCCCGAGCTATAAAGGCATTGCTGATCGTATTAACGAGCAGATCAAATTCCGCGAACGCTGGCGCCCCTTTTGCCCCTCTATGCTGGATCGTGTCAGCAAGGAAATGTTCAAGGTAGATCATCCCGCGCCCTATATGACCTTCACGTTTGAAGTGAAAGATGAGTGGAAAACAAGAGTGCCTGAAGTGGTGCATGAGGATGGTACGTCTCGCGGCCAGGCGGTGGTTCGTAAGCACAACCCTCGTTATTACGAACTGATCGAAGAGATGGAAAAGCTGACCGGCAACGGTGTGGTATTGAACACCTCTCTTAACCGTCGCGGTGAACCGGTGGTTTGTACGCCCACCGATGCCATGAATATGTTCTTCGGCTCCGATCTGCAGTACCTGATTATGGAAGATATTCTGGTTGTGAAGGGCGATTTTCCGGCGCACCTTGAAGAGCCCGTCGAGGCATAGCAACGCTAGTATTACCTGCCATCAATGATTAGCGGTGGCAGGTCCTTCTTACTAACGGGAGAGCTCTGTGAGTCAACCGCTAATCAGTGTCATTATCCCTTGTTATAACTATGGCCACCTAATATCACGGGCTACTGCATCGGTATTTGCTCAGAAAATAGATGAAGTAGAAGTTTTGATCATTGATGATGGTTCCACGGATGATTCAAAGTTAGTGATTCCTCAATTGCAGAAAAAGTATCCGGAGCTTCGTGCGATTCATCAAAAAAATGCAGGCCTTGCAGCAGTTCGTAACAGAGGTGTTGAGGAGACAGTAGGGCGGTTTTTGGTATTTCTCGATGCCGATGATGAGTTTGATACGGGCGCACTAAAAGCTGTGGGTGATGCAATAAGGCAGGAGCCTGATGCTCAAGTGATCATCGGTGGGCATACTTCTGTAAGCGACAGTGGTCGTGAAAGATATCATTCAGCACCAGCTGTATCGGAAAGTGGTTTTCAGCGTTTTGCTGACTACTTGAATAAAAAGCTGACAATTTCTAATGGCTCTACTTTTTTTCATAGGGCTATTTTTGATGTAACCCGATATCCAGAAGATTGCAGAAATAGTGAAGATATACCTGTTTCGGCGCATGCGGTTGGTTTGTTTGAATGTTTTTCAATAGATAAGTCTTTGGCTAAAGTACATAAACACGATGACAGCTTACGTCATAATATCGAGTATGCGGATCAAGTGGCGTTGAAAATCGTAGATTACGTATTTAACCCAACAATAATCCCCGATAATTTTATGGTAATTCAGAATAAGTATAAGGCTCAAAGGTGTTTGTCGGTTTTTAGAACATTCTATTTGTCTGGGAAATATAATAGAGCTAAAACATATTATATAACTGCAATTAGCATTGATCCAAAAATGGTTTTGAAATTTTCCTACTTACGTAAATTTATAAAATCACTCTTTTTTCGAGAAAAAGTATGATGAATAAACTCGGGTAAACGCCATGGGGTACAACTTTCTTTCTCGTAGTTAAATTATTTTGGAGTGTAGTTCTTGATTGGTTCGTTGAGTAATAAAAAAGGGTTAATACCTTATTTACCATTTATAGCTCTTTGGTTTGTCGGATTTGTATTTCCGTTGTTTGCAGGAGATGGTGGGGTATATCGTTCTGCTACACTGGTTGTTGCGTTTTTTTCTATTGGTGTAGGTTGGTTTTATAAGAGTAAGTTAGATATAAATGTATTGAAATCTATATCGTTATTGGTTGTTGCCTTGGCTTTTCCGCATTTTTTTTGGGCTGATAGCTTAAAAGTAATAGAGGATGTTTTTAAATACTATATTGTGATACTGGGGATTTGTATTGCATTGTTGTTGGCTGCGGACATGAAGTTATCGAGTTATCGAAGGATTCTTTGGCTAGTTTTTGTTGTCCAGATTAGCCTGCTATTGGTAGAGGTGTTGAAAGCTGATAATCCTGTAGAGACATTTTTATGGGTGAGGACTACCATTAATAACATTAACCCTCTCTTTGTGGCTGCTCAAATTGGTTTTATTGCTGTATTGCTGTCGGTTCAGGCTGCCAGTGATAAAGAAAGATTGGCCGTTTGTGTTTTAGCACTTTTGGCTTGTTATGTTGCGAAATCCAGAGGACCACTTCTTTTCTATTTGCTGGTTATGATTCTTTGGTATTTTGAACGTATGCAGGCGCGTGAAACTGTTCTTAAGATGAAGAATTTAATTATCTTTGTTTGTTGTCCGCTAATAGTTGTGGTTGGCCTCTATTGTTTTGGGTACTTGGACAAGGTGTATCATGATCACCTGTTGCGCCCAAGTTTAAGGTTGGAGATTTGGGCAGAGGTTATTAATCAGCTAAAAGGGCATTATCTGTTTGGGCTAGGCCCGCATGAAACAATTGCAATTGAAGGCTTTGAGATTTCTCATCCTCACAATTTTTTGTTGGCAGTGCTCTATAAAGGTGGGTTCGCTACTTTACTGCTAGTGTGTGTTGTACTGGTAAAAATCGGCGTAGTAAAAGAGATTGTTAGAGGGCGTGAATCTATTAAGTATGCCGCAATATTTGTGATATTGGCGATGTTAACAAATGGTAATTACCCCCTCCATCGAGTGAATCCGGATTTTCCGCTCATCTGGATCTCTCTGGTTGGCTTGATTTTGATGGCTGGGAAAAGAAAAGCTTTAGGTGCAAACGGTGATCATTAATAGTCTCTAAGCCATATGGCCTAGCCGCTAGGACAGAGAGTTATGACTAATAGTACACGCTTAATGGATGTTCTTGGCTGGCGCGCTCGCTATAGTAAATTTAAGTGGGGCACTGTCCTTTTTTTGCTGGTTAGTGGTTTTTTTCAAGCCATAGTTTTAGCGTGTATTTGGTTCTTTAAAAAGAAAGGTTCACGCTCTGGCGGAAAAGATGCATCTATTTTGTATATTTATCCATCAAAAAAATCTCTTAAGATAAATCGACAAAAAAAGATGCTTGAATTCGTTGGTGAAACCCGGCTAGCGAAAGATGTACATATAAAACGATTTAGAGATCTTTTGGCCGAACAATATTCCCCATGTCTGGATCCGTTGTCGTTTCTGTTTCCAGTTCAGGCTTGGAGGGCAAAGCATATTATTAAATTGCATTCTAATGCAAAAGTTATTGCAGTGGAAAAGCATGATGGCTTATTTAATTACTTTTTGTATAGATACCGCGCAGGACAAAAAATTGTGCATGTGGCGCATTCTGCTGTGACTAACGATTCATCACGGTTCGATTTTGCTGTGTGTGATGTATATATCGTCTTTGGTCAAAGTTCAATTGACACTTTGGAAAAAAACAAGGTCAGAATTGGAAATCCTAGATATGTGGTTTCTGGGCCTTTCTTCTTTAATGATGTCTCAAAATGGCAACAGCAATCGGAATTCAATAAGCTTTTACTAGTAGCAACAGGCCCTGGTTTTGATAAGCAGGAACCGATACGAAATGCTTATAGGAAAATTGATCAGTGGACAAGGACGAATGACATAAAGTTGTTCGTCAAACCGCATATATTAGGTCATGGCTATTTAGAGTGGAGCGATAATGTTGAAGTGTTGCCTGCGGCTACAAAGTTAGATGAGATAGTTGGTCAAATGTCAGCTGGGATAACTGTGTATAGTAATGCGGTTATTGATATTGCTGCTTTAGGGTTTCCTGTATGTGTATATGGGGCACCTGATGTCATGGATCCTTGGTTATCAAAGTCATATCTATGCTCCGTTTGGAATGATGGAGATCTTGTAGAATTTTTTTCGCGTGTCGAAAATAGTGCAGATGGAGAAATAGCCAAGTCGGCTGATTTTGTTGAGTACCACTGGGGTAATGTGGAAGAAGGAGCAAGAACAACCGCAAGAATACTCTGTGAGATGGCTGGTGAGGAATTTTGAATGCTTATTGGTTCTCATTAAATTCATGAGGGCGATCTCCGGAAAAGAGATCATATAGATATTCGCATCGTTATAGTTTGGTTTGTTGGTAAATGTAAGGCTGAATTATATTTGTTAATCGGCACGTACCTGTTTTTAATTTCCACGATTGTTATTGATTTTTGGAGAAGGTTGCAAGGTGATATGAAAAAGAAGATTCTCTTTTTGACCGGCACTCGGGCTGACTTCGGTAAGCTAAAATCTCTAATAAGCATTTCTCAGAAGTCAGAGGACTTTGAAGTTCATATATTTGCAACTGGTATGCATATGAATTCAAAATACGGGAAGACGGTTGATGAGATTTTTAAGGCGGGATTTGCAAATATTTATCAATATATAAATCATGATGCTATAGAAAATATGGACAGAACTTTAGCTAAAACTGTCGATGGTTTTTCTCACTATATTTCAGAAATCAAGCCAGATTTGATTGTGGTTCATGGTGATAGAGTTGAGGCTCTTGCAGGTGCAATTGTGGGTAGTCTAAATAATACTTTAGTTGCACACATAGAGGGTGGAGAAATATCTGGCACCATAGACGAATTAATAAGGCATGCGGTAACCAAAATGTCTCATATTCATTTTGTGGCAAATGAGTCGGCAAAAAAACGACTGATTCAGTTGGGTGAAAGAGAAGATTCTATCTTTGTTATAGGGTCTCCTGACTTGGATTTGATGAATCCGTCTACTTTGCCTAGGTTGGATGTAGTTAAAGGTCACTACAATATTGATTTTAATAGTTATGCAATTTCGATGTTTCATCCAGTCACGACAGAGTATTCCTCTATTAGGGAGCATGCCAGCTCATTTGTTCAAGCATTAATAGATAGCGATAAAAATTACGTTCTTATCTATCCAAACAACGATCTTGGTAGTATTGAAATATTGGATGAATATAAAAAGCTAGAGGGTAATAGTAGGTTTAAAGTATATCCTTCTTTACGTTTTGAATATTTTCTGACTCTTCTGAAAGGTGCTGATTTTATCATAGGTAATTCTAGTGCAGGTGTCAGGGAAGCCCCCTATTATGATGTGCCTACGATTGATGTGGGTTCCAGGCAAAATAATCGGGTTAGTTTGGATTCTATAATCCACTGTAATTATGATGTAGATGAGATACTTAACTCGATTCAGGAAGCTTCGGTTCTTGATGTCAAGGAAGACGCAGGGCAGCATTGTTTTGGTCAGGGTAAAAGTGATGTGCTGTTTATGGGGCTCTTATGTTCTGATGAACTTTGGAGTATTTCTCACCAGAAACAATTTCAAGAAATATAGTATGAACAAAACGAGAGTGATCGCGCGAATTGATGTAAAAAATGAGCATGCTATTAAAGGTATTCATTTGGAGGGGTTAAGAAAGGTTGGCGACCCAAATGAGATGGCTAAGAGTTATTATAGTGATGGTGTTGATGAAATAATCTTCATGGATGCGGTTGCGGCCTATTATGATCGGAATAGCTTAAGTCATATTATTGAAGAAGCTTGTAAAGACGTATTTGTTCCCATTACTGTTGGGGGTGGCATAAGAACTGTCGAAGATATACGTAAGGCGCTTAGTTCTGGCGCGGATAAAGTAGCAATCAATACGAAAGCTATTAGCGACCCGGATTTTATCGTAAAAGCATCAAAGATGTTTGGGTCCCAATGTATCGTGGTTTCTATTGATGGGAAAAAAAAATCTTCAGGGCAATGGGAAGCTTATACTGATAATGGCAGAGAGCCGTCAGGATTGGATGTGATTAAGTGGGCTTCTGAATCTGAGAAGCTAGGAGCAGGAGAAATAATGCTGACTTCGATAGATTCGGAAGGCACTAAGAAGGGGTTTGATCTTGAGCTTTGCGATGCTGTATCAAAGGCAGTTTCTATCCCTGTAATAGCAAGTGGTGGGGCAGGAACTTACGATCATATATCCTCATTGTTACGATCATCGAATGTTGATGCGATAGCTATGGCTTCATTATTGCATTATAAGTTATCGGATATACATAGACTTAAGTCTGAAATGATAAAAGACGGTTTTAAGGTGCGGTTGTGAGTTATATTGCAATTATAGATTATGAAATGGGGAATATAAAAAGCATTTTTAATGCTTTTGAAAAGGTTGGTGCAGAAGTTGTTCTGACTAGAGATAAAGCCAAAATATTAGGAGCTGTGGGGGTTGTTTTGCCTGGGGTTGGTGCTTTTTCTCATGGAATGAAAACGTTGACTGAACTGGGTCTGGATAAGATTATTCATGAATATGTTGCTACGGGCAAACCCTTAATAGGGATCTGCCTGGGCATGCAAATGTTGTTTGAAACAAGTAATGAGTTTGGGGTTTCTAGTGGACTAAGTATTATTCCCGGCCGCGTTGAAAAACTGAAAACACTCGATATTAATTATGAGAAGCTGCCTCATGTTAGTTGGAGTGAAATCTTGGAAAAAACACCTGGCTTTTGGAAAAGCAGCATATTAGATGGCATAAGTGCCAATGAAGATATGTATTTTGTTCATAGCTTTGCTGTAGAGCCTAAGGATCCCAATAATATTCTTTCCTCTACAATCTATTCCGGAGCTGAATTCTGCTCTTCTGTAAAACATCAAAATATATATGGGTGCCAGTTTCATCCGGAGAAAAGTGCTACTTCTGGATTAAAGGTGATAAGCAATTTTGTCAATATTTGTAGGGTAAACAATGACTAAACAAGTAAAAGCTTTCTATGGTTTACCGGAAGAAGTCAGGTTTTGTAAGAAATGTGTTATTTCTAATCAAAGACCGAGCTCTACGGTAGAATTTAAAAATGAGAAAGGTGAAAAAAAGAAAGTAATTAATTTTAATGAAGAAGGTGTCTGCTCTGCCTGTGTTTTTCACGAAGAAAAAGAAACTGATATTGACTGGTCGTTGCGTGATAATAAGTTAGTTGAACTGCTTGCCCAATTTAAAAGCACCGACGGTTCATACGATGTGATAGTGCCAGGGAGCGGTGGAAAGGATAGTGCGTTTACTGCACATGTTTTGAAATACAAATATGGAATGAATCCTCTTACAGTTACATGGGCGCCGCATTTATATACGGATATAGGGACCAAAAACTTTCAGGAGTGGATGCACACTGGCGGCTTGGATAATATTTTGTACACTCCTAATGGGCAGCTTCATCGTGAGATGACAAAAAATGCGTTTCATAATTTGTTGCACCCGTTTCAGCCATTTATTGTTGGGCAACGAATAATTGGCCCTGCTATGGCTAAGCGCTTTGGTGTGAAACTTGTAATGTATGGTGAAAATCAGGCTGAATACGGTAATGCTATTGAAGAAAACTCGAACCCTATTATGAATATGGATTATTTTTCGTCAGATGATCCATTAAAAATGAAGTTTGGGGGGGTATCAATGCAGGAGTATATAGAGTCGGGCTCTTATTCAAAAGCTGACTTTGCTCCTTATATTGCACCTAACAAGCAGGATCTGATCGATGCTGGTGTTGAGGTTCATTATCTAGGCTACTATCTGAAGTGGGACCCTCAGGAATGTTATTACTACGCGGTTGATAATACGGGATTTGAGGCCAATCCAGAAAGAACGGAAGGAACTTACTCTAAATACAGCAGCATTGATGACAAAATTGACCCTTTTCATTATTTTACAACTTTGATTAAGTTTGGGATTGGACGGTGTACTTATGATGCAGCTCAAGAAGTAAGAAATGATAAAATCTCACGAGATGAGGCTGCGTATCTTGTGAAAAAATATGATGCTGAATTTCCTCACAAATATTTTAAAGAATTCCTTTCCTATATAGGTTCTACGGAAAGCGAGTTTTGGGATACCGTAAACAAGCATCGATCTCCTCATATCTGGAAGCTGGAAAGTGATGAATGGAAATTAAGGCATACTGTATCAAAAGATGGCTGTGATGACTGATATTAAGGCGCTTGCTATTATTCCGGCTAGAGGGGGGTCTAAGGGTATTCCCAGAAAAAATATCGTCCCTTTGGCTGGAAAACCGTTGATGCTCTGGACGATTGAAGCTTGTCTTCAATCGCCCTATATCCGTAAAACAGTCGTGAGTTCAGATGATAAGGAAATTTTATCTGTAGCCAAACAGGCGAGAGTAGATGCGTTGTCAAGGCCAGCCGAACTGGCTGCAGATGAAACCCTTACAATACCGGTAATTTCTCATGTTGTTGATCAGCTTGGAGAAAGCATAGATGATTACAATTATCTTGTTTTGATGCAGCCAACTTCTCCGCTTCGTACTGCTCAACATCTGGATATGGCGTTTGATCAGCTGTTGGAAGTGGGTGCCAGCTCATTAATAAGTGTTGTTGGAGCGGAACATAGTCCGCTGAAATCATTTGTTTTAGAGAATGGAACCCTAAAAGGTATCGTGAATGATTCATATCCCTTTATGCGACGGCAAGATTTACCAAAAACATTTTTGGCAAATGGTGCGATTTATATTGTTGATTTAAAAGCTTTTATGTGTGGTCGGTCTTTATTAACTGATTTTTGTATTCCTTTTGAGATGAGTAAAGA
The DNA here is from genome assembly GCF_023509475.1 of Aestuariirhabdus haliotis. NCBI lineage: Bacteria > Pseudomonadati > Pseudomonadota > Gammaproteobacteria > Oceanospirillales > Aestuariirhabdaceae > Aestuariirhabdus > Aestuariirhabdus haliotis. Next base: position 25,363 of record NZ_JAKSDZ010000009.1, read on the forward strand.
AAATAGCATAGACATAGATACTGTTGCTGATTTAGATCGAGCAAACGAAATAATTTCTCGAAAAAAATTAAGCGAGAATTTCTAACCTTTCAGTCTGTGCGTAGGGCTTTTCAATAGAGTGAAATTGTTTTGTTCTAGAATACAGTTTTAGTTTCATAAACTATTTCTTCGATGGTTTTTATAATCCTGGGTTGAGAATGATGAGTACGAAAGCAGAAATTTGTGTTTCAGGCCGTATGATAGGCTATCACTATGATCCGGTTGTCATTGTGGAGATTGGTATTAATCATAAGGGGTCGTTGTCGGTCGCTAAAAGCATGGTTGATACAGCTATCGCCGCCGGGGCTGAAATAATTAAACATCAAACTCACGTTGTATCAGATGAGATGAGCGAGCTCGCACGAGAAACTATTCCGGGCAATGCCACCAAGTCAATTTATGACATAATGGATGAATGCTCTCTAAGTGAAAGGCAGGAAAAGGAGTTGATGGATTACACGGTTTCTCAAGGTGCGATCTTTATTAGTACTCCGTTTTCCAGGGCTGCAGCAGATCGTCTTGAAAGGTTTGATGTGCCAGCCTATAAAATAGGTTCTGGTGAGTGTAATAACTATCCATTGATTGAACATATTGCTCAGTTTGATAAACCCGTCATTCTCAGTACGGGAATGAACGATTTGACAAGCGTTTCGAAAGCTGTCGATATATTTAGAAAATACAACACACCATTCGCCTTGTTACATACAACTAATCTTTATCCCACTCCACCTGAATTAGTTCGGTTGGCAGCGATGAGTGATCTTGAAAAAAACTTTCCTGATGCAGTGATAGGGCTTTCCGATCACACCACAGACAATTTGGCTTGTTTTGGCGCAGTTGCCCTGGGTGCTTCGATACTAGAAAGGCATTACACCGATACGATGGAGCGGGATGGACCCGATATTGTATGTTCAATGGATCCTGCTGCTTTGGAAGAGCTTATTCGAGGCTCAAAAATCCTGAAACTTGAGCGTGGTGGTAGTAAAAATGTTCTTCTTGAAGAGGAGCAAGTGACCAGAGATTTCGCTTTTTCAACTGTAGTGGCGATTAAGAATATTGAATCGGGTGATATTTTAACCAAAGATAATATCTGGGTTAAGCGACCGGGTGTCGGTGATATTCAAGCGGAATGTTTTGAGCAGCTTCTGGGGAAGAAGGCTAAGAGAAAGATTCATAATGATGAGCATTTAGGTTGGGATGACTTTGAATAATCTGTTTTTATCTAATTCATTCCCAGTGCTGTTTTTAGTGCCGCAATGGTTGATGGCTTAAGAGGTCGAGTCGCTGAGCAATAGCTGTCAATAAGCTGCTGCCCAGCTTCGCTATTGGGATCAAGATTTTCTTGATCCTGTTTTCCTTTGATGAGATGGGCAAAGTTACGAATACGAAGTCCATCGCGTAAGGGACCGTTAAAAATTTTCATATCCGATATGTCTATGATACCCAGGTCTCCATTGGGGGTTTGGACTAAATTTCCCAGATGTATAGAGCGGAAGTACACGCCTTTTTGGTGGAGCTCGGCAATGTAATGTCCCAGTTGTTGCACTAGATCCTGGCTCATGGGGCTATGATTCTGCCGGTATAGATCGCGCAGAGTAACCCCGGGTAAGGGGTGATAATGAACGCATTCTCTTTCCGGATTCTGTAGCCGAAACCGTTCGATCACACGAACAGTGTGAATGTTTCGCGCCGTTAGCTTTTCCGCATTTGAGGCAAAGCGTCGGCTATAAGGATAGATAAGGGCTGATGAAAGCCACCGCTTTCGACGAAAAAGCTTTAGGAAAGTGCCATCGCTCAATCTGAGTACTTTAAGGCCGTAGCCATCCTCTTCGAGGATTTTGGCATTGTCGATTAAAGCTTCAAACTGATCGGAGGTCAGGGTTTTCATGAATAAGGCGGGGAAATGTTGAAAGCCTGAATTTTACCCGTAATCAGGCTGGAATCACAGAACTATGGTATCCTCAGCCTCCTTCTACAAAGGCCATTCGGTAACTTCCCATTAAAAATAGAGTTGGAAAGAAAACTTCGTGAGCTCATCTACTAAAGCCCAATCTGAAAACGGTATCAGGGTTTACCTGCGTCTGTTGGGGTACGTTAAGCCTTATATTTTCCCTTTTGCCATTAGTATTCTCGGATTTGCCTTCTTCGCGGCGACGCAGCCCGGGTATGCGAAGCTGGTTGAATATTTTATAGAAGGCCTTGAAGGGGCTGACGAACGTTTTCTGTACATGGTGCCGTTGGCTGTCGTTGGCTTGGCCATATTGCGCGGAATAGGCTCATTTTTGGGTAACTATTATCTGGCACGGGTATCTCAAGGATTAGTTCATGATATCCGGGTAGAGCTTTTCAATAAGCTGGTGACCCTGCCTGCTCGTTACTTTGATGATAATAACTCGGGCCACCTGATCTCGCGTATTACCTATAACGTCACCATGGTAACGGGGGCGGCCACCGATGCCATCAAGGTGGTGGTGCGCGAAGGGTTAACGGTGATTTTCTTGCTGGGCTACCTGTTTTGGACCAACTGGAAGCTGACTCTGGTATTTCTGGCGATATTACCCATTATTGCCTTGGTGGTTGGTGTCGTGGGTAAGCGTTTGCGCAAGCTCAGCCATAAAATTCAGGACGCTATGGGGGATATCACCCATGTCTCTTCTGAAACCATCAAGGGCTATCGCGTGGTACGTAGTTTTGGTGGCGAAACCTTCGAAAAGGGCCGTTTTCTCGGCGCGAGTCTGAATAACCTTCGACAGGCGCTAAAGATGGTCAAGGTGTCTGCGATTACTACCCCGGTACTGCAGTTTCTGGTGATCAGCGCCATGGGAGCGATTATGTTCCTGGTGCTGTATATGCGGGATACCTCGTCGACCGCGGCGCTGATCTCCTTTGTAGTTGCCGCTGGAATGTTGCCCAAACCGATTCGGCAGCTGTCGGAGGTGTATGGCAACATCCAGAAGGGTATTGCCGCCTGCGAGACCATTTTCGAGCAGCTGGATGAAACCCAGGAACTGGACCAGGGAGACTACCAGGTAGCACGAATCGAGGGTCGTATCGAAGTCCGGGACCTCAGCTTCTCCTACAATACGGAAGAAGGCCCGGTTATTAATCAGCTGAATTTCGCTGTGGAGCCTGGCCAGACGGTGGCGCTGGTTGGCCGTTCGGGCAGCGGTAAAACAACTCTGGCCAATCTGATTCCCCGTTTTTATAACCATGACGAGGGTGACATTCTGGTCGATGGCGTGGCCGTCGAAACCTACAGCTTGCAAAGCCTCAGGGCCCAGATTGCGATCGTCGGGCAGCAGGTTAGCCTGTTTAACGACACGGTCGCCTGCAACATCGCTTATGGCGATCTTCAGGATGCGCCTGAAGAGGATATCAAGGCCGCCGCCGAGTCGGCCTACGCGATGGAGTTTATCAAGGATCTCCCGGACGGTTTGCATACACTGATCGGGGAAGAAGGTGTTCGTTTGTCTGGTGGTCAACGACAACGCCTGGCGATTGCGCGAGCCATACTGAAGGATGCGCCGATTCTGATCCTGGATGAGGCAACATCGGCACTGGATACCGAATCGGAGCGCTATATTCAGTCGGCGCTGGACGAGGTCATGAAAAATCGCACCACGTTAGTGATCGCACACCGCTTGTCGACGATCGAGAATGCCGATTGTATTCTGGTTATGGATAAGGGGCGTATCGTCGAGAGCGGTACCCATGATGAGCTACTGGCCAAAGGTCAACATTACGCTCGCTTGCATCGTCAGCAATTTAAAGATGATGCTGAATAATATTTTCGTGCGTTGGATAACTCGTTATTCTGTCATTCACTGCAAACCCCGGATACTCATAAGATGACTCTATCTTTCCCTCGTTTTGACCAGGCGCGCGTGCTCGTTGTTGGTGATGTGATGCTTGACCGTTATTGGCATGGTGATACCTCGCGTATATCTCCGGAGGCACCGGTGCCGGTGGTCAAGGTCGGGCAGGTGGAAGATCGTCCTGGTGGAGCGGGTAACGTTGCCTTGAATATTGCGGCGCTGGGGGCACCGGCTTATCTGGTGGCTGTTACGGGGCAGGATGAGGCCGCCGAAGTGTTGCGCACGCGTCTCGAGGCGGCCGGGGTGCATTGTGACTTTGAAGCGCTTCCCGACGACCCGACAATCACCAAGCTCAGGGTGATAAGCCACAGTCAGCAATTGATTCGACTCGATTTTGAAGAAGCATTTGGAGAGCTGGATGAGCAAGCGATAGCGTCTCGTGTATCGAGCTTGTTGGGCGAGGTCGATGTCGTCATCCTTTCCGACTACAACAAAGGCGCGCTGCGTAACCATCAGCAACTGATTGAGATGGCCCGTGATGCCGGAGTGCCGGTATTGGCGGATCCCAAAGGACATGACTTCAGTCTCTATCAGGGGGCCACTCTGATCACCCCAAATCTGCATGAGTTTGAGGCCGTGGTCGGCCATTGTAAGGATGAGCAGCAGCTGGTTGATAAAGGCATCGCACTGTTACGTGAGTTACAACTGGGTGCATTGCTGATTACTCGGGGAGAGCATGGCATGACGTTGCTACGTGACGGAGAACCCGAGTTGCACCTTCCGGCCAAGGCGCGTGAAGTCTATGACGTGACAGGAGCCGGGGATACGGTTATCTCGGTTCTGGCGGCGGCTCTGGGGGCGGGTGAGTCGATGCCCAAGGCGGTGTCTTTGGCCAATATTGCGGCTGGTGTTGTGGTCGGCAAACTGGGTACCGCGGCAATCAGCGCGCCGGAATTGCGCCGGGCCGTACAGCAGAATCAGGGTTCGAAGGGCGGTGTGATGAGTGCCGAGCAGTTGCGTATTGCGGTGGATGACGCTCGTGCCCATGGTGAACGGATTGTCTTTACCAATGGTTGCTTTGATATTTTGCATGCTGGTCATGTGGGGTACCTGGAACAAGCCCGGGCCCTTGGTGATCGCCTGATCGTCGCGGTAAACAGTGATGAATCCGTACATCGCCTCAAGGGAGAGGGCCGGCCGATTAATCCGGCTGAGCGGCGCATGGCGGTCCTGGCAGGCCTGGAGGCAGTCGATTGGTCTGTCTGCTTTGTGGAAGACACGCCGGAAGCCCTGATCGAACTGATTCGTCCGGATGTTCTGGTCAAAGGCGGAGACTATGGTATCGATGGTGTTGTGGGCGGAGAGATGGTGCTCGCGTATGGCGGCGAGGTTCAGGTGCTGGATTTTCTCGATAACTGCTCTACCACAGCCATTGTGAATAAAATTCTCGATAAGCTCTGACTGCTTTCGGGCTGTTCTGCCTAGCGTGTTGGCTGGAGATAGATCCTCGGAATAGACGATAGCCTTAACAGAAGGGCCGGTACTCATTCAGGCCAATATGATTGCCGTTTACCCATAAGCCCTGACGCGGCAGGAAATACTCGCTCAGGCAGCTACCGTTGTCCGGCTCGGCAGCGATCAACAGGCCGTCCCTAAGCTGGAAAAAACCACCATCGAGCAGGTTGTGCTCGTTCAGGGAGGCGAGCCAGAGTGGCGCTTTCTCCTCCCAATGGGTTTCCAGCAGGCCGCTTGATGGATTCAGCGCCTCCTCCAGCTGCCATAAGCTCAGACCTTCGCATCCGTCGGGCAATTCCAGATCCCAGTGAAAGACCAGTTGTACGCTATTCGTTGGTCGGTGCAGGTAGCACTCTACCGCGTCCAGTGTCCGTCCCTGATAATTAATCGGCAGGTGGCTGGCAAAGTTAGCGCTGCTTAGGTTGGCATTGCTCTCGGTGTAGCTGACGTGACCAGCGTAACTGCAAGGCAACGGAATCCGGTTGCGGATAACGGGTAATAGGCCGTCAGGCTGCTGTAGCAAGATCTCTTCACTGATCTCCTGTTCCAACGCTGTTTCTGGGGCGGAAAGGTGCGACAGGGCAACGTAACCCGATGGCAGTTTGAGTACGGTATCGCCGAAATCCGGCCGTTGATGCTGTATCAATAGCAGGAAGTGCCGCTGTTTCCAGATCAGCCTCAGAAACCCCGAAACTCCCAGATTAGAAGCTACAAAAGGCTGAGCTTCCGGCGCCGATGAGTGTGGTTTACGCTGGCGTTGCAGATCAATGAAGCTAAAGGGATCGCCACAAGGCTCAAGCTGAACTGAACCTGAAGCGAACCCTACTCGAATATTGCGGGTTTGGAATTGATCGGGACTGTGTTGGCTGAGCAGCATCCTGGGATTAGCTGCCTAGCAGTTCCTGAACGGTTTGCTGATTGCTGCGCAGATGAGCTTCGTTGATGGTGCCAATAATGGCACTACAAACGCCGGGACGAGCAAAGACGAATTCCATACTTTGTCGTGCCGGGTCTTCCCCGGTTTGACACAGGTGCCCACTGGCCAGCGCTTTTTTAATCAGGATGCCCTTGTTGTGAGCCTGAGCGTAATCGATCACTTCGCCTTCTTGTTGCTCGTTGAGGTTGTAGGTGACCATGGCGCAGTCGCTTTGTTGCAGGGCGGCGATAGCACCCTCAACCGTTTTGCTGGAGATGCCGGTGGCGCGAATCAGGCCTTTTTGTTTGAGCTCGTTAAGTACCTCCAGGGTGCCATAGCGCTGTACGATATCCAGATCATTGCCATCGGAATGCACCAGTACCAGGTCCAGGACATCGGTCTTAAGCCGCTTTAGGCTGCGCTCTACACTGAATCGTGTATGTTCCGGAGAGAAATCAAAATGAGAGGCGCCGCGAATAAACTCTTCCCCCACCTTGGTGCAGATCACCCAGCGCTCACGTTGCCCCGCCAACAGGGTGCCGAGTCGTTCTTCGCTGGTGCCGTAGGCCGGCGCGGTATCGATCAGGTTGATCCCCAGATCAGCCGCTAGATTGATCAGTTGCAGCGCCTGTCGGTCATCGGGAATGCTGAATCCCTGTGGGTACTTGACGCCCTCGTTGCGTCCCAGTTTAACCGTCCCCAAACCGAGTGGTGAGACAGTCAATCCGGTATCGGCGATGGCTCGATGGATCATTCAAAGGCTCCCTGCCAAAAGGGTTGGGCCGGTTCGGGGCTACGTAAGAAGGAGGGGCGTTCGGGTTGAGAGTGCTGTGGCACAACGTCTTGCTGCTTCAGTTGGTCGCGAACCTCATCGCCCAGATTAGGCGCCAGCGCCAGTTTGGTTGGCCAGCTGATAAAGGCGTTGTGAAGGGCTTTGCAGTAAGCGGCATCAGGGCGAAGCAGGCTGTTTTGCTTAGGCTCCGCGCGGTCGACACGCAATGTGCTCCACTGCGCCTCACTCAGGTCGATCCAGGGCATAAGCTGCTGCAGTTCCTGACGGCAAGCGGCTATCTGTTGCTCGTGATCCCGTTTAACCCCGCTTTCAGCGGGTTCACCACCGATGTACCAGATCCAGTCTCCATTGTTGTCCGGGTGGCTGGTGATGGTCAGGCGCGGCAAAGTGCTGGTGCCGATGCAATGTGCAAACAGGGGTTCAGCACCAGGTACCTTGACCAGAGTCATATGCAGGGGTCGTAGCTGCATTTTCGGCCCTTCAACCCCCCAATGCTGGATCAACTCGGCCGTGCCTGCCCCGGAGGTAAAGATATATCGCTGGGCTTTGAGCTGAACGGGGTCATCATAGCCACCGAGACTGATATTGCGGATTGCACCCGACTCATCCCGGTTGATCTGGCTGCAGGACCAGTCAACGGCCAGTGTGTGCTCATGCAGCCCATCGGTCAGAGAGCTAACCAGGCTGGGAATATCCAGAACGAATTCGTTGAGTTGATACAACGTGCCCTTGAAGGAGGGGTGTTGGAAAAAGGCTGGATAGCCTTTGGGTTTAAGTTGGTCGACTCTGCCGCGCAGCGCTTTACTGGCGAAAAAAGCGGTCATTTTAGAACCGAGCCCGGCGCTTGACCACATGTAATGGTGAGGGCTCAGGACACGAGTAGCGCTCAGGTCGAGTTCACCCTTGCCCTCGATGCAACTGCGCCAGCGATCGGGCATGCCGGCGATGCATTCCGAGGCACTGGTCAGGTTGCCGGACAGGGCATATTTGGTGCCGCCATGAATAATACCCTGGGATTTAACGGTCTGTTCACCGCCAAGCTTATGGCTTTCCAATAGCAGGGTAGAATATCCCTGTTGACTCAAACTTTTCAGTAGCCAGAGGCCAGCGATACCACCGCCAATGATGACGATGTCTGTATCCAGTGTGTGCATCATAACCTGATTATCCAGCGTTAAAGTGCGACAGTATACGACTGGCTTACGATAAGGTCACCGCCAGCGGACTCAATTGGTGCAGGAAAAGGGTATACTTTTGGCCTCTTTTTCCAGTGTCGTCCTACTTATGGTTAACCGTTTTAGTTACAGCCTCCTGTTTTACCTGCTTGTTCCCTTTGTCGGCCTGCGTTTGCTCTATCGAGCCTGGCGCGCGCCTTTGTATGCCCGGCGCTGGGCTGAACGTTTCGGATGGTTTGATGCGTCTTCTTTGGCAGGTAAACCGGTGCTTTGGGTGCACAGCGTTTCGGTGGGGGAATCGATTGCCGCGGCTCCATTGGTGAAAGGCTTGCAGCGCCAGTACCCAAGCCATCAATTGGTCGTAACCACGATGACCCCGACTGGCTCGGAGCGGGTGAAAGCGCTTTATGGTGATACGGTTTTTCATGTTTATGCGCCCTACGATTTACCAGACGCCGTAGCTCGCTTTATGCGGAGTATTCGACCGCAATTGGCGGTCATTATGGAAACCGAGCTATGGCCCAATACGGTTGCCGCTTGCCACAAACAGGGCGTTCCGGTACTGCTTGCCAATGCACGCCTGTCGGCTCGAAGTGCCCGGGGGTATGCTCGTTTTCCTGCTCTGGTTGGGCCAATGATGAAAGCCTTGCATGTTGCCGCCCAGAGTGAAGAAGCGGCTGAGCGATTTAGGCAACTGGGTGTCTCGCCGGACAGAGTTCAGGTTACCGGTAGCTTGAAATTCGATCTGGGTGTTGACGATGCTGTGAAGCAGCAGGGGGTTGAGTTGCGACAGCAATGGTTAATGAATCAGAAGCCGGAAACCACGGTTATCGTGGCCGCCAGTACTCATCAGGGGGAAGACGAGCAGGTGCTGGATGCGATCACTGGACTGGATCGTCCGGCTTTGCTGGTGTTGGTGCCACGGCATCCGGAGCGATTTGGCAAGGTGGCCGAGCTTTTATCAAGGCGGGGCCTGAAATTCGCTCGCCGCAGCCGGCAAGAGGCGGTAAATGCCGACACAACGGTGGTGCTGGCGGACACCATGGGAGAGATGTTGAGGCTTTTAGCCGCCGCCGATATAGCCTTTATTGGTGGCAGCCTGGTGCCCACGGGTGGACACAATATGTTGGAGGCGTCCGTCTTGGGAGTGCCGGTATTGAGTGGCCCTCACCTGTTTAATTTCCAGGAAATCAGCGATCAGTTGGTGCAAGCCAAGGCGATGAAGGTTGTTCAGGATGCGGTGGAATTAGGGCAAGCGTTACGCTTGTTGGTATCCAATCCTGCGGCCTTGCAGGATATGGGGGCCGCCGGCCACGCTGTCGTTGAGCGTAATAAAGGTGCTTTGCAGAATCAGCTTGAAATGTGCGGGCACCTGATAACAGGTGCCCGAACTGACTAGAGTTCCGGTAACAGCTCAGTGTCGGTCTTGCTGATCCACTGGTTAAGGTCCGACAGGTCCTGCGGACTGAGGGTGCCTGCTTCCTGCTTCAAACGCAGGGTATTAAGGATGTAGTCGTAACGCGCGTTGAGGTAATCCCGCTGCGACGCGTACAGATTTCGCTGGGCGTTGAGTACATCGACGATATTACGTGAGCCAACTTCGTAGCCGCTTTCGGTGGCTTCCAGGGCGCTTTGAGTCGAAATGATGCCCTGGGCACGCGCAGAAATACGCTGCACATCGGCCACCACGGTGCTGAACAGGTTGCGAGCCCGTTGGCTGGTCTGGCGGTTAAGGGAATCAAGCTTATCCTGGGCTTCCTGCAAACGATAAGTGGCTTCGCGGACCCGAGAGCTGGTACCGCCGCCGCTGAAGATGGGCAAGCTGAGTTCGAGTCCTGCATAGCTGGAGTTTTGTTTGCCGTCGAAGCCCGTTGTGGTCAGGGAGGGGTTGCCTGTGACGCTGTGGTTATAGCGGGCAACGGCATCGACGGTGGGGGCGTGACCCGCTTTTTGCAGCTTGAGTGTTTCTTCGGTGGCTCGGACGGCTTCCCGCGCGGCCAGGATGTTCAGGTTTTGTACCAAGGATGAATTAACCCATTCCTCTTTGACCTTGGGTGCCGGATCTACCACGGGCATCTCTTTATCGAGACTGCCAATTTCACGATGCTCTCTGGCGGTCAGGGTGCGCAGTCTTTCAAGGCTGACTTCGACGTCGTTTTCGGCGACGATGCGGTTAACTCGCGCATTGTCGTACACCGCCCGGGCTTCATGAACATCGGTCTGGGCGATCAGGCCAACCTCGAAACGCTGTTCGGCCTGCTCCAGCTGACGCTTGAAGGCTTTCTCTTCGGAGATGGTTGTGGTCAGGGTGTCCTCGGCACGCAATACCGCAAAGTAGGCATCGGCAACGCGCAGAATCAGATCCTGTTGAGCGACGCTGTAATCGGCTTTGGCCTGGTCGGACAGAGCCTTGGCACGAGTATAGGTAAACCAGCGTTCCAGACGAAAGACCGGTTGTACCAGTTGTGCGGCCCAACCATGTTCGTTGTAGCTGTTGGTTCGGTTGAACGGTGGGTTTGATGTGGAATCGAGGTTACGTTCGGTATTAGTGGATGTCGACGCGCTCATCGAAATATTGGGTAATAGACCGGCGATGCCCTGGGCGGGTAGTTCCTCGTTCGCTTTCAGCGAGGCGCCTGCGGCGGCCAGTTCAGCATCATTGGCCAGCGACTGATTGTAGATTTCCAGCAAATCTGCTGGTTCCCCCTGGGCATACACCGATGTGCTCAGTGCTGCCAGACCGGCTAAAAGGAAGCTTGGTAGATGTTTATAAGCCATATGCTGTGGTGTTCCTTGTCTGTTTGAACTTCGGAGCCCTGAAAGCGATTACGCTATCTGTATAATGTTGGCCGCTGTTTGACGTAACCTAGTGTAACAAAACGGAATAGGGTCGGAGTATAAAGTATACTGCCGGACAGTATATAGTAGCCGAATCAATATCCAGTGCCTGATCGACCGATTTTGCCAACCATTGGCAACGCGCTTTGGGTGCTTCTCCTCATCGTATCCTTGATACGTCAACCTGACTCAGATTTAGATAGGGCCATACATGAATAAATCAGCCAATGAATTATTGAGCGAAACAGCGGTAGTTGATGGAGACTCGGTCAAACCTTTTCCCAATTCACGCAAAATATACGTTGAAGGTAGTCGTCCTGATATTCAGGTGCCGATGAGGGAGATTTCTTTGGCCGATACCCCCACCGATTTTGGCGGCGAGCCGAACGAGCCAGTGGTGGTCTATGATACCTCGGGGCCCTACACCGACCCGAAGGTGTCGATCGATGTTCGAGCCGGGCTGGCGCCGCTGCGTGACGACTGGGTTAAAGAGCGGTCGGACACCGAAACCTTATCAGGATCGAGTTCCCATTTTGCCCTCGAACGGGAACAGGACCAGAGTCTGGATTCTTTGCGTTTTACTTTGCAGCGCAAGCCTCGTCGAGCCTTGAAGGGGAAAAATGTTACCCAGTTGCATTATGCCCGTCAGGGTATCATCACACCCGAAATGGAGTTTGTTGCCATTCGGGAAAATATGAAATTACAGGAAGCTCGTGCGCAAGGGCCTCTGGAGCAGCATCCCGGACACTCTTTTGGCGCCTCGATTCCTGAGCAGATTACCCCTGAATTCGTTCGTGATGAGATCGCTCGTGGCCGGGCTATTCTCCCGGTCAATATCAATCACCCCGAAGTGGAGCCCATGATTATTGGTCGTAACTTCCTGGTGAAGATAAACGGCAATATTGGTAACAGTGCGCTGGGCTCCTCGATCGAAGAAGAGGTGGCCAAGCTGACCTGGGGGATTCGTTGGGGGGCCGATACCATCATGGATCTGTCCACCGGCAAGAATATTCATGAAACCCGCGAGTGGATTATCCGTAACTCGCCAGTGCCGATCGGTACCGTGCCCATTTACCAGGCTCTGGAAAAAGTAAATGGCGTCGCCGAAGACCTTACCTGGGAGATTTTTCGCGATACCCTGATCGAGCAAGCCGAGCAGGGTGTCGATTACTTCACCATCCATGCCGGCGTATTGCTGCGCCATGTGCCCATGACCGCCAAACGAGTGACCGGTATTGTGTCTCGCGGAGGCTCCATCATGGCCAAATGGTGTCTGGCGCACCATAAGGAAAATTTCCTGTACACCCATTTCGAAGATATCTGCCAGATTATGAAGGCTTACGATGTCTCCTTCTCGCTGGGTGACGGGTTGCGTCCTGGCTCGATTGCCGATGCCAACGATGAGGCCCAGTTTGGCGAGTTGGAAGCGCTGGGTGAGTTGACCAAAATTGCCTGGAAACACGATGTTCAGACCATTATCGAAGGTCCGGGCCATATTCCGATGCATATGATCAAAGAGAATATGGACAAGCAGTTGAAGGAGTGTGACGAGGCACCCTTCTACACGCTGGGACCGCTGACCACGGATATTGCGCCGGGTTACGATCACATCACCTCGGGTATCGGGGCGGCCATGATTGGTTGGTACGGGTGCGCTATGCTTTGCTATGTCACACCCAAGGAGCATCTGGGCTTGCCCAACAAGGACGATGTCAAACAAGGCATCATCACCTACAAGATTGCCGCCCATGCGGCGGATCTGGCCAAGGGGCATCCAGGAGCGCAAATTCGCGATAACGCGATGTCCAAGGCGCGTTTTGAATTCCGTTGGGAAGACCAGTTTAACCTGGGTCTGGATCCAGACACGGCCCGTGCGTACCACGACGAAACGTTACCCAAGGAGTCTGCCAAGGTAGCGCACTTCTGTTCTATGTGCGGTCCCAAATTCTGTTCCATGAAAATCAGCCAGGAAGTTCGTGAGCTGGATGATAACCAGATTGCGGCCATCAATATCGAAGCGGACAAGGGCATGCAACAGAAGTCGGCTGAATTCAAGGAGCAGGGCTCGGAGCTCTACCATAAGGTGTAATGTGGCTACTCAGTTCGTCAAACAGCGGTATAGCATTGATCTTGTCGCGCAGCAGGCGCTTTGCGAACATAACTATGCCCGTTTGATGAAACTGTTGCCCCGTTGGGACCGGGTTGACGAGCAGCGTTATGGTATTCATTACGGTGAACATCAGGCATCGGTCTGTTTCCTGATCCAGCAGCGTTGCCCCTTCACCAGTATGCTGGAGGTGAGTCACGAGGCCGATTGGGGGCACTGGCTGGCACCACCAGTGATGCAAGTGCGGGTCTATCATGACCTGCGCATGGCAGAGGTGGTCAGTACCCTCAACCGTCAACACCTGGCTGCACGTTACGACTATCCCAATAGCAACATGGATCTGCCTGACGAAAAGGCTCAGTGGAATCGCTTTCTGGGCGAATGGCTGAGTCATTGCATCGAGGGTGGCGTCAGCCTTGATTCGTGGAATACGGCATCGTTGTGACTGAGTTGGAATTTTTGCCATAAAGCCCCTGAGTCGAAGCGGGGGCGCTGTTATAGTGGCCTACTCAATAAATCTAACGGCTAGTCGTCGTGCCCTAGGAGTGCTTGTTGTCCAGCTCAGGTTCGTCATCGGTGATCAGGATGATGCAAATCACGGATTGTCACCTGTTTGCCCAATCGGGTGATCGGTTGATGGGGGTGGACACCACAGAAACCCTGGATTGGGTGCTGGAACTGGCAGCCTCGCTGGATCGTCCCGATCGCCTGTTGCTGACCGGAGACCTGGCTCAGGATGGCTCGGTAGCGGCGTACGCCAAGCTACGGGATCGGATCGCTGGTTTGCAGGCACCGGCCAGCTGGATTTGCGGCAACCACGACAACGCCGAAGCGATGGCGGACGCGTTGGTTGACCAGCCGCAAGCGCTAGGTAAATTGCAGCGAATGGGTAACTGGCAACTGATCCTGCTGCATACCCAGGTGGAAGATGAGGTCGGTGGCTTTTTAGCCGAGTCCGAGTTGGCCCTGGTCGAGCAAAGCCTGAAGGACTTCGAAGGTCATAGCCTGATAGCCATGCACCATCATCCACTGGCGATGGACAGTCAATGGATGGATCGTATCGCGATTGCCAATAGTGAACAGCTGTGGCAAAAGCTATCGCACGCACAGGGCAAGGTGGTGCTGCTCTGCGGGCATGTCCATCAACAACAGGAATTGCAGCGCGATGGCATAGAGTTGTTCACCACGCCGGCCACCTGCTTTCAGTTCTCCCCTCATAGCCGCGAGTTTGGTGTCACCGATGAGATGCCCGGCTTGCGTACCTTCGAGCTTTATGACGACGGTTCTGTATCCAGTCGCGTGCATAGGGTCAGCGGACGCAAGTTGAGCCTGAACAGGGAGTTGATGGGGTATTAATTGGGTCGTGGTTTCAGAGCGGCTTGTTTCAAACCGGGTATTTGCTTACTCTTCCCTGCTTCGTTTCTTATTTTCTGCGGCGTAAATCATCTGTCTTATGGCAAATTCTGTTCCCTTGCTGGTTTATATTCACGGCTTTAACAGCTCCTCGGCGTCGTTTAAAGCACAGCAACTGCAGCAGGATCTTGAGCAGCAGTGCTTTACCTGTGAACTCTGGCTACCGGATCTGTCCCATTGGCCGGCCCAGGCGGTACAACAATTGTTCACGCGCCTGAAACCGGAGGTTGGCAAGCGCCCAATCGCTCTGATCGGTAGTTCGCTGGGGGGGTACTATGGCACCTGGCTACGCCAACGTCTGCTGTCCGAAGCGCCCCAAGGCACCCGAATTCCGTTGGCCCTGATCAACCCGGCGGTGCGCCCTTATGAGTATTGGGATAACTATCTTGGGGAGCAGGAGAACCACTATACCGGTGAGCGCTATACCCTGACCCAGGACCATGTGCGCCAGTTAGTGCTGCTGGATGTGGCGCAAGTGAGTGACCCCGAGGATTGTTTGCTATTGCTGCAAACCGGGGATGAAACGCTGGATTACCGTCGAGCCCTGGAGCGTTATCCTAACAGTCAACAGCAGGTTGAAGAGGGAGGCTCCCATGGATTTGATGGGTTCGAAGCCAAACTGCCTAACCTGTACCGTTTTTTTCATTTTATTGATGCGTAGTGATATCACCCTGATATGAGCAATCAAAACTATAACGCGGAAGCGATAGAGGTCCTCAGTGGGCTGGATCCGGTGCGCAAGCGCCCGGGCATGTACACCGAAACGACCCGCCCTAATCACCTGGCCCAGGAGGTGATCGACAACAGTGTCGATGAAGCCCTGGCGGGTTTTGCCAGCCTGCTTACGGTTACCTTGCATGCTGACAACTCATTGGAGATCAGTGACAACGGGCGCGGCATGCCGGTCGATATTCACCCGGAAGAGGGCGTTAGCGGGGTCGAACTGATTCTGACTCGGCTACATGCCGGGGGCAAGTTTTCCAACGATAACTATCAGTTCTCCGGCGGTCTTCATGGCGTCGGTGTATCGGTGGTGAACGCATTGTCCACAAGACTTGAGGTGACGGTGCGGCGTGGCGGCCAAGTGTATCGCATGGGCTTCAAGGATGGTGACAAGGCCTCCGAGCTGGAAGTGATCGACAGTTGCGGCAAGCGCAATACCGGCACCCACGTTCGCTTTCATGCCGACCCGAAGTATTTTGACTCGGCCAAGTATTCTATCCCCCGACTAAAGCATGTGCTGCGCGCCAAAGCGGTACTCTGCCCCGGACTGAAAGTCGTCTTTAACGATCAGCAAGGTGATGCCTCCGAAGAGTGGTTGTTTGAAGCCGGACTGAAAGATTATCTGTTATCGGCGACCAAAGGCTGGGAGACACTGCCTCCTGAGCCCTTTATCGGCGCCATGAGTGGTAACTCGGAAGCCGTCGATTGGGCCGTGCAATGGCTGCCAGAAGGCGGTGAGCTGATTACGGAGAGTTACGTCAATCTGATTCCGACCGCGCAAGGTGGCACCCATGTTAACGGTCTGCGAACCGGTTTGCTGGAGGCGCTGCGAGAATTCTGTGAATTCCGCAATCTGATGCCTCGCGGGGTCAAGCTGTCCCCTGATGATATCTGGGATCGTTGCAGTTATGTGTTGTCGGCCAAGTTGGCGGATCCTCAGTTTTCTGGCCAGACCAAGGAGCGGCTCTCGTCACGGGAATGTGCGGCTTTTGTCTCGGGTGTGGTCAAGGATGCTTTCAGCCTTTGGTTAAACCAGCACACCGCACAGGCCGAAGCACTGGCCGAACTCTGTATCAATAATGCTCAGCGACGTTTGCGCGCAAGCAAGAAAGTAGCCCGAAAGAAGGTGACATCAGGTCCTGCGCTGCCGGGTAAGCTGGCGGATTGTTCCAGTCAGGAACCGGCTCGCAGTGAACTCTTTCTGGTCGAGGGGGATTCTGCTGGCGGCAGCGCCAAGCAGGCTCGGGACCGTGAGTTTCAGGCGATTATGCCGTTGCGTGGCAAGATCATGAATACCTGGGAAGTGGACTCCAGCGAGGTGCTGGCCTCGCAGGAAATTCATGACATCTCCGTGGCGCTGGGGGTAGATCCCGGCTCCAACCAGCTTGAGGGTTTACGTTACAGCAAGGTTTGTATCCTGGCCGATGCTGACTCCGATGGTTTGCACATTGCTACCCTGTTGTGTGCGCTGTTCGTAAAGCATTTCCGACCCCTGGTGGAGGCGGGCAATATTTATGTTGCCATGCCACCGCTGTACCGTATCGATGTGGGCAAGGACGTGTTCTATGCCCTCGACGATGGAGAGAAAAAGGGGATCCTGGATCGCATCGAAGCGGAAAAACTGCGCGGTAAGGTCAACGTACAGCGCTTTAAGGGGCTCGGTGAGATGAATCCCCTGCAGTTGCGGGAAACAACCATGGCCCCGGATACTCGCCGGTTGGTTCAGTTAACCGTTGAAACGGGTGACGAAACCTCAGGTTCGATGGATATGTTGCTCGCCAAGAAGCGCGCTAGCGATCGTAAACAATGGCTGGAAAGCAGTGGTAACCTGGCCGACGTCTGAGTCGATTGCCGAATACTATAAGAGATAACGAGTCGTATGACAGATCAGATTATCATCGGTGATGATGGCGTTGAGCGTCAGAGCCTGAAAGATTACACCCGTAATGCGTACCTCAATTATTCCATGTACGTGATCCTCGATCGCGCGTTGCCCCATGTCGGGGACGGCCTGAAGCCGGTGCAACGCCGAATCGTTTACGCCATGAGCGAACTGGGGCTGAAAAACAGCGCCAAGTATAAAAAATCCGCTCGTACCATCGGTGATGTGCTGGGTAAGTTTCACCCCCATGGTGATAGCGCCTGCTATGAAGCCATGGTGTTGATGGCGCAGCCTTTTTCCTATCGTTATACGCTGGTGGAAGGACAGGGTAACTGGGGCTCTCCGGATGACCCGAAATCTTTTGCCGCCATGCGGTACACAGAAGCCAAACTATCCACCTACTCGGAAGTATTGCTGAGCGAATTGGGTCAGGGAACGGTCGATTGGATCCCTAACTTCGATGGTACCCTGGACGAGCCCGCGACTTTGCCGGCGCGTTTACCGAATGTCCTGTTGAATGGCGGTACCGGTATCGCGGTGGGGATGGCGACCGATATTCCGCCCCATAACCTGAGGGAAGTGGCGGCGGCCTGTGTGCATCTGTTGGAGCACCCCAAAGCGACCCTGGAAGACCTTTGTGAACACGTTAAAGGTCCCGATTTTCCGACCGACGCTGAGTTGATAACACCTCCGGCTGATCTGTTAAAAATGTATCAGAGTGGTCGTGGCAGTTTGCGTATGCGGGCGGTGTACCTGAATGAAAATGGCGATGTGGTCATTACTGCACTGCCGCATCAGGTGTCCGGCGCCAAGGTGTTGGAGCAGATTGCCGACCAGATGCAGAAAAAGAAGCTGCCGATGGTGGCCGACCTGCGTGATGAGTCAGACCATGAAAACCCAACCCGGCTGGTCATCGTGCCCCGTTCCAACCGAGTGGATGTCGAGCAGTTGATGAATCACCTGTTTGCGACCACGGATCTGGAACGGACCTATAGGGTTAACCTGAATGTGATCGGCATCGATGGCCGGCCGCAGGTGAAAGCGCTCGATCAGCTGTTGCGTGAATGGCTCAGCTATCGAACCGAAACGGTACGCCGTCGTTTGCAATATCGCCTCGACAAGGTCAACAAGCGCCTGCATCTGCTCGATGGTTTGCTGATCGCTTTTCTCAACCTCGATGAAGTGATTCATATCATTCGCACCGAGGATGAACCCAAGGCTGTTTTGATGGAGCGCTTTGGTCTGACCGACGTGCAGGCGGATTATATTCTCGACACAAGGTTACGCCAGCTGGCGCGGCTGGAAGAGATGAAAATCCGTACCGAGCAGTCGGAGTTGGAAACCGAACGCGACAAGCTGGAGAAGATTCTGGGCTCCGAAGCCCGTCTCAAAACGCTGATCAAGAAAGAGATCATCAAAGACGCTGAAACCTACGGCGACGATCGACGCTCGCCCATTCGGGTTCGCAGTGAAGCCCGAGCCCTGGATGAAACAGAGTTGATGCCGGCGGAGCCGGTAACGGTGGTGTTGTCACAGAAAGGCTGGATTCGCTCGGCCAAAGGGCACGAAGTGGATCCGCAAGCGCTCAGTTATAAATCGGGTGATGCTTACCAACTATCGGTTAAAGGTCGAAGTAACCAGCCCACGGTCGTGATCGATTCCACCGGTCGTAGTTACAGTGTCGTGACTCACACCCTGCCTTCGGCACGCGGTCAGGGGGAGCCGTTAACCGGGCGTTTGAATGTGCCCTCGGGTGCCGGGTTTGAAGGCATGTTGATCGGTGAGGATCGGCAACGTTTCCTGATGGCCTCGGATGCGGGCTATGGTTTTGTCACCCGCCTCGGCGATCTGCAAAGCAAGAATCGCTCGGGTAAAGCGGCACTGACGTTGCCCAGGGGCGCGCGAGTAATGACGCCGCTGCCCATTGATAATGTCGATGAGCAGCAGGTCGCGGCGGTCACCAACGAGGGGCGCTTATTACTGTTCCCATTGGCTGATTTACCGGAGCTGGCGCGGGGCAAGGGCAATAAGATTATCAATATTGCCGCCGCCAGAGTCGCCGAGCGAGAAGAGTTTGTAGTGGGTTTGGCCGTGTTGTCGCCCAAGCAAACCCTGGTGCTGTATGCGGGTAAACGCCACCTGAATCTACGACCTTCTGACCTGGAGCATTATCTGGGTGAGCGAGGCCGTCGTGGCAATAAACTGCCGCGAGGCTTCCAGAAAGTGGATAGCATCGAAGCCGAAGCCTAGGGGGCTGTTTAATCAGGATGCCTGGGTCATCCACAGCCGTTTCCCGCAGCTCGGGGAGCGGCCATGACTTCAGGCAGACAGCCGATCCTGCGCCCCGATTTGCTGGCATTGTTGGTCGAGAAGATGCTGATAGCTGACATGCACCTCGGTGATTCGAGAGGGGGCTTCAGCACCTCGCTCTTCCAAGGTGATCCGGCTTTCTTCATTCAGTGCTTCCGCCAGCTCTGGGCAGATAGCAACACCGTTGCGATGATCTTGTACGGCCAGTTGATAAGCGACTGATGCGGCAGTGCTCTGTTGCAGTGGGTGGTCATCCTGAGACTCGCTTGTGTGCTGGTAGCACATGCCTATGCCCAGGCTAAAACCGGGCTGCTGTTGCTGCTTTCTATGCTGGCTTAACCGTTCTAGCAACAGGGCGCAACAAGTGGCACTGAACAGAAAGTCTTCATTAAATGCTTCGGGAAAACTAAAGAAAGCCTGCCCTTCGGCGGAAAAACTCAGTTCACCATTGTACAGGCGGGCAGCTTGTTGCATGGCCTGACTTTGTTGCTTGACTAGCAAGGCAAAATCTCCCGGATTCATGCATTGCTGGAGTGTGGGCAGGTTATTCAGGCGAATACAAAGCAGCGCTCGCGGGCCTTGCTCGAAGCTTGATGATGGCGCGTTAGTTTCATTGCTGTGTTCTTTCAGGCCTTGATCAACCTTTTCCGTATACTCAATTGGGTCATCGTTTGCCTTTGCAGGGATCGCCGTTTGTCCGGAGCTTGAAGTCATGCGCTCCTCTCTGGGCAGGTGTCGGAGCAGTAGAAACGCTACCACCATCAGCAATAGCGCCGACAGGGCTATCAGTGTTACGGCATCTGTGGCCGGTTTGCGAATATATTGATCGTTTAGGCGCACCCGAACGTAGCCGGCGATCACTTCCTGGTAATGGACCGGCGCCGTAAACAAGCGTCCTTCATCACTGCTGTTGAAACTGCGCCCGGCAAGCAACTGGTTATCGATGCTATAGACATTAATGGCCGCAATGTAAGGGTTATCGCTAAGCTGGTTGAGCATGATATTAAGGCTTAGGCGGTCGTTACTGACCAGGAGTTCAGTGGCCTGGTGAGCCGTCTGAACGGCCAGGGTGTCGCCAAAAACATAGGCCTGGGTTTCGCTGGTAAAGCGGACTTGCTGGTACGCAATAGCACTAAACAACAGCACGCTCGCGACATAGAAGAGTCCAAGAATGAGAGCGTAACGCTGGCTAAAAAAAGTGGTCAGGCTATTTGGCACGTTAAATATCTTGAGGCAGCTAGCAAAAGGAAAGGGTGATTGAATGCGCGCATATTGTAGCCTGAAACCATCAAACTGTCGCAACCGGAAACACATTCACAAGGATCTCGGTTACAATAGCTGCCCAGTTTCGTGAACGGATTATCGATGTGAGCCAGATCATCCTTATTAATGTGTCGGGGCAGGATAAGCCCGGCTTAACCTCTTCCATTACCGGTATCATGGCGGAGTTTAATTTAACCATCCTTGATATTGGCCAGGCGGTGATTCATAACCATCTGACCTGGGGTATCCTGGTTCAGATTCCGACAGAACAGGAATCGGCGCCCCTGCTGAAAGATTTGCTATTCCATATGCACGAGCTGGAGTTGCAGGTACGGTTTGATGCGATCTCACTCGAAGAATATGAGCACTGGGTGAGTGGTAAGGGCAAGGCGCGCTATATCATCACATTGCTTTCCCGCTCGATAGGTGCCGAGCAAATTGCCAAGGTGTCTGCGATTACCGCCGAGCATGGCTTGAATATCGATAGCATCAATCGCTTGTCCAGCCGGGTTTCACTGGAAGCCCCCGGTAGTCATAACAAAGCCTGTCTGGAATTTTCGGTGCGCGGAAGTGCGCCGGATCTGGAGGCGTTAAAAGCGGACTTTTTGCACATATCCAGCGAGTTGGAAGTGGATATTGCCTTTCAGGAAGACAATATTTTTCGCCGCAATCGACGCCTGGTAGTGTTCGATATGGACTCTACCCTGATTGATGCCGAAGTGATCGATGAGCTGGCAAAGGCGGCCGGAGTGGGTGACCAGGTGGTAGCCATTACCGAGCAGGCGATGCGTGGAGAAATTGATTTCACCGAGAGTTTCAGTCGTCGGGTGGCTTTACTGAAAGGGCTTGATGAAAGCAAGTTGGCGGAGGTTGCAGGCCAGCTGCGTATGACCGAAGGGGCAGAAACGCTGGTATCAACATTGAAAGGCTTGGGCTATAAAACGGCTATTCTATCCGGCGGTTTTACGTACTTTGCCAGACATTTGCAGCAGCGCTTGGGCATTGATTACATCCATGCCAATGAACTCGAGATTGAGCATGGCAAGGTGACTGGAAGGGTGACCGGGACCGTTGTCGATGGTCAGCGCAAAGCCCATTTGTTGCAACAAATTGCTCGTGAAGAAGGGATTCGTCTGGAACAGGTCATTGCTGTCGGCGATGGTGCAAACGATCTTCCCATGCTCAGTGTGGCAGGGCTTGGTGTGGCTTTTCGAGCTAAGCCGATCGTTAAGGAAAGCGCCGAACAATCGATTTCAACTTTGGGTCTGGATGCAGTTTTGTACCTGATTGGTTTTCGGGATCGGGACCAGGTTTAGGATTGACAAGGCAATAAAAAAGGCGGCCAATGACCGCCTTTTTTATTGCCTTGAGCAGTTACATATCGCTGGAGAAATCATAATCCATGTTTTCAGCGGGACCTTGCAGATAGTAGCCCTGGATGTAATTGACACCGGCCTGCCAGAGTGTGGACAGCATGGGGGCCGATTCGACCATTGGCACGATGGTCAGTTTTCCTTCCCCTTGCAGTGAGCTGATCATCGTCTTCAGGTTTTCCAGAGTATCATCGTTGTCGATATCTTCGCTGAAGGAGCCGTCGAGCTTTACGAACGCCACGTCGAGGTGTTTGAGGTTATTGAAGGGGTTCAGAGACCCCCCAAAATGGCCCAGGGCAACACGGCAATGCAATTCATTGATCGCCGCGGTCAGCTCTTTGGCTTGTTTGAGGTGAGTGCTGGCATCTTTTTCAGATATTTCGAAAATAATCGCATCGCTTGGCAGGCGAGCGGCCTTGAGGGCGACACTCAACCAGGGCGGCAATGTAGGATCCATGATTGAGTCGCCACTCAGATGGATAAACAGGCGCGTATCGTGGCCGTTGGCACGGTGCCCTGCCAACAGTTTGATTGACTGCAAGATCGCCCAGCGGTCAATTTTGGTGCTGAGGCCGGCCTCGCTGGCAATGCCCATAAATTCTTTGGGGCTGATTTCGTTATTTTCGCCATCGATCAGGCGCAGTAGTACTTCGTAATGTTCGTGGCTGTCACCGCGCAGGCTGATGATTGGCTGGAACAGGAGTTTGAAGCTGTTGTTATCCAGCGCCTGTTGAATCATCGCCCCGATATCACCCTTATTCGCTTGCGCTTCGATATCGTCTTTGGGGTTGTGCAGATGACATCGGCTACCACCTGCTGCCTGTGCTCGGCTGGCGGCTTTCTGCGCGCGATCCATGATGCCGGATGCTGAGCTGGTGGTTTCATTGACGATGGCAATACCAATGCTGCAAGTGGTTTGCACCGTGACGCCGGACACGTCGGACATATGTTCGGCGACTTCTTTACAAATCTTCTCACCGACGGCTTTCAGTTTGTCGATTTGATCACTGCCCACCAGGCCTAGGAAAATATCGTCGCCATAGCGAGCCAGTATGTTAGGGCTGGGGACATTCTCTTTTAGTAAGGAACCGATATCTGTTAGCACCAGATCGGTGCCCGAAATGCCAGCCTTTTCACGAATCTCGGCAAAGTTATCCAGCGAGAAATAGAAAACCGAACTGTTCTTGTTGGTAGCGACGGCGCGCTCAATGGCGGCGTCGAGTTGCTGGGAAAAGTAGTCGCGATTAAACAGACCGGTGACCAGATCCTGAGTACTTATCTCTTTCAGCTTCTCTTCGAGTTCCGGGTTGCCGGTATCCACTCGAATGACGACTTGCTCGCAGGGTTCTCCGTCGTAGCTGGCGGGAGAAAACTCCATATTCGCTTTAAATTGACTTTCATCCTGGCGTTGCCCGGAACAGACCAGCTTTCTTTCCGCGCCTTTTTCGCGCTGGTGCTCCTTGAGCATCTTTTTGATGTTGGCCTGGTCTTCGGAGGCCACCATATCGATGATTGGCATACCGGCCAGATCGTCGGCATCCTCATACCCAAAGAGTTCGACATAAGCACGGTTGGCGTAGATGTGCATGCCGTCATGGATATAGGCGATGGCGTCTACCGAACTGTCGAGCAGTAGCTGGCAGCGTTTCTCGGTCTCTTTAAGGCTGACTTCCAGCTGGCGGCGTTTGCGGCGCTCTTCGAGTTGTGCCAGTTCTTTATTGGCAACCAGTACCAGACGCTTGTCTTCATCGTAGGGAATGACATCGCGAAAGCCTTTTAGCAGCGCTTCGGTGATTTGCTGTTGGCTGGGTTCGGGCAGCAATAGCAGAACCGGGATATCCTTGTGCATCGAATTGACGATATCCAGAGCCTGATCGGCACTGATCTCATCGCTGTCTTCGCTGGCCAGTAGTAGATCCCAAGTCTGGTTTTGCAGCTCTTCTTCCAAAGCTTCCGCAGAAATGGTGCGGTGTGCCCTGGTCGCGTGGCCGGAATTGCGGAAGACGTTGACGAGCTGCTCAGCATCGTTTTGCGATTCTTCGATGATTAGCAGACGGAGGGTCTTTTTATCCTTGGGCATAGTGCGACAAATCGTTAATCTGTTTGGCTGAAGGAAAGGAAGGGCTGCTCATTATCGAGCAAGCGCAGGGCGAAGCGCCCATCTGGAGAGGTAGCATCGTACCATAGTTCATGGGAACCTGCGTTCGATTTTATTGACACTTTGGTCGAAGCGGGAAGAAATTTTGCCGACCAGTTCATAGTAACTTCCATACAGAGCTAAAATCGTCATCATCATTGCCTTCACTTGGGGGCTTGGCTGTGGGTGTTTCCAGCAGTTGTTGCAAGTATTTAAACTCAAACTGAGAGAAGCTGCGGGTGCCCATCAGTTTGTGAGTCAGCTGGCCTTTCTGCTCGCTGCCCTGTTGGCTAAGCAATACTTTGTTGCCCTCTTCAAAGGGGCGCAAAGGTGTAATCAGTGTTGCTGGTTGTGCGATGGCAGGAATGGCCGGTAACAGGAATGCTCGCATGGCCAGGCTGGAATCGCTGGATTTTCTCAGAAGTGAGAGCGCGCAAGGTTGAGCGTTAGGAGTAAGGAGTTCGATACCCATCAGGGTGCGCTCCGGGGATTCAATCTTGATCCAGCGAATCACGGCCAGGCACCATTGCTCGCGATTGTTTTCTCGAACACCAATCAACTCACCTGATTGGGTGTGGGTGGGCAGGTTGCCTCGCCAGATAACGCAATAACCGCCAGGGCTGGTGTTTTCGAGATGGGTGAGGTGGATCTTGTAGGGGGCCTCTTTCTTTGCATCGGCTTCGGGGTTGAATTTGATTGATTCCCCGTCACGTAAGGGCGAATTGAGTTTTAAATCAGTGGTGTCGGCATCAAAGGCATTGGCCCAGGCATCCGAGTTGACGCCGCCAGCGGCGAAACGTGTGTTGCGTTCTTTTCTGCTGTAGCGAATGAGTTGTTCATCGAAATTTTTTTCGCCACTTAGGTAATAGTGGATTGCACTCAAGCCAATAATAATCTGTAACGAACCGTTGCTTGGGATGCGTTTGAACACGCGTTCTTTCAACGGTCCCCAGGCCTGAATCAGGTGCTTGATCAGCTCCTGAGACATTGACTTTGGAATGGTTAAGGCGCTCGATTCGCCCGGCATTCCGGGCATCCTGCTGGCCTGCTCAATAGCTTGCATCAAGGGTACGCTATTGAGTCCGCGGCTGGCCGGGGTAGAAGGCTCCCGGGTCAGGGCAAAATAGGTAGGAGGCTGGTCGGCTTCAAGATTGACGATAAAAATAGGTTCTTGCCGAGTAATTCTTTGCACCCGAATCAGGGGAGACCAGATCTCCAGCGCGTTGAACACCTGTTGCAGGTCGGCTTGGCGCAGCTGGTTGGCCCGGGAGCAGGCCATGAGCATGATACGGCAAAACAGGCTGCCCGGGGTTGAGCTGCTGATGTAGCTGTTTTGCCGGTCTGCTACCTCGTGTTTCAGTAGTTGAAGTGATTCGGCCGCCTGGAAAAGTTGCCCAAGTTCCAGCCAGAGATATCTGGGGGCAGGGCAGTAGAGTTGATAAGCCCTCACCTGTGCCCGGGCCAGTTCTGACATGGCTCGATGGATAGCGTTACCGCACGATATGCTATTGGCTGGGTCATTCAGGGTGTCGAGTACTACTTGCTTGTAGCCGGTAGCAAGGTTCATCTGCAGGGCTTGGGCAAGGTTGGCAACTTTTTTCTGTTGCTCGTTAAGTATCACGCTTTGCCCAAGGTAGTGCTTGCTCAGAGCATCCAGTGCGAAATAGATGGTTGGGCGTAGGGCTTCCAGCATCTGGTACCGCAGTGCGGGCTTGGCAACCAGCTTGTTGAGCTCTATCAGTGCCGTGTAGAGCTGTCGCGACAGTTCGCCCAGATTGGCTTTGGGCAAGCTGTTCAACCAGTTTTCCAGGCCAACAACGCTGGACGTGCAGAAACTGAGATCGCTGAGCGTTCTCTGAGGTACTCTCAGCTGTAATTGGGTGATCTCGTTATCCATTCAATCCTGCATTGTCAAACAGCAGACACTGTGTGTTGCATGCTAAATTAAACCGCTTTCGGGGACTATATAGCCATACTGTCTAGAACTATAGCCTAGAAAATAAAACGTTGAAATATCAGCAAAAAATCCTGTCGGTACGAAAAGTGATGATGACGATCAGCCCATGATGGTTTTGGCGTTTTTCCCGGCACTTTCGCGCACCAGAGACGGTACCAGATAGCCACTGCAGCGCCCTCGCAGGTTAGCGATAATCTGCTGGGCCCGCTTTTCTGCTACCTCGAAGTGAGCGGCTCCCTCTACTCGGTCGAGCAGATGAAGGTAGTAAGGTTGAACTCCGGCGTCAAACAGGCGATTACTCAAGGCCTCCAGAGTCGCTTCGTTATCATTGATGCCATGCAGCAATACCGATTGATTGAGTAGCCTGACCCCATGCCGGCTGAGTTTATGCATGGCGAGGGCAACGGCCTCGTCTATTTCGTTGGGGTGGTTGCTGTGAATTACCATTATTTTGTGCAGTCGACCCTCGCCCATCCAGTGCAGCAGCCTGTCGTCGATGCGCTGCGGGATAACAACGGGCATGCGAGTGTGAATACGAAGGCGCTTGAGGTGGGGGATCTTATCCAGTTCTGCGCATAACCAGGCAAGTCGTTGATCATTAACCGCGAGGGGCTCACCACCACTGAAAATGACTTCATCGATCTCGGGCCTCTGGTGAATATAGTCCAGCACTTTGAGCCAATGTGCGCGATCCGGTGTGTTGTCCTGGTAGGGGAAATGGCGGCGAAAACAGTAGCGGCAGTTAATCGCGCAGTGCCCGGCCAGGGTCAGCAATACTCGATTATGGTATTTGTGGATCAGCCCGGGCAACGGGTTGCTAGCGGCTTCTCCCAGTGGGTCGCTATTGAATCCTGGCGTCTGATGCAGCTCCTGCGCGGAGGGTAATACCTGTAGCAGCAGCGGATCCTTTGGGTCACCTCGCTTAATGCGAGCCAGATAGGGTTCGGGGACTACAACCGAAAATTGCTGGTGGGCCTGTTCGAGCAAGGAGCTGGCTTCTGCTTCCAGGTCGAGGGCTTGTAACAACTGATTTGGATCACGAATAGCATCACCAAGCAGCTGTTGCCAACTGCTGGTCTGCACAGAAGGGATGGTTCGCGCTATCATAGGGGTTTTAACCGACACTGGTGTATATAGAAAATGGCGAGTTATTCTACCAACGAATTCAAGTCTGGTCTCAAATTGATGGTGGAGGGTGATCCCTGCTCTATTCTGGAAAATGAGTTCGTCAAACCTGGTAAAGGCCAGGCCTTCAGTCGTGTCAAGTTCCGCAACCTCAAGACCGGTCGGGTGTGGGAACGTACCTTCAAGTCGGGCGAGTCACTGGAAGGGGCGGATGTGATGGACCTGGATATGGAATACCTTTACACCGATGGCGAGTTTTGGCACTTCATGATGACGGACGGTTCTTTCGAGCAACACGCTGCGGATGCCAAGGCGGTAGGTGATACTGTTAACTGGCTGAAAGAGCAGGAAAAGTACGAAGTTACCCTCTATAACGGTGCGCCTTTGAGTGTCACAGCCCCCAATTTTGTCGAGCTTGAAGTGGCGGAAACCGACCCGGGCCTCAAGGGAGATACTGCCCAGGGTGGCTCCAAGCCGGCGACTCTGAGTACCGGAGCCGTGGTCAAAGTGCCCCTGTTTATCAATACTGGCGAAATTCTAAAAATCGATACCCGTACGGGTGAGTATGTGAACCGCGCCAAAGGCTAGTATTCGGGCGCAGTCGGTGGTCGCGCCCCTGTTTATTCTCTATTCAGATCCGGATGCGTTATGACCGATACCCAGTGGCGTCCTAGTGGCGCCCTCCCCGAACTTCAGCGTCGCGCAACACTGTTGCGAGATATCCGTCGATACTTCGATCAACAACAGGTGATGGAAGTAGAAACACCAGTGCTGTCGCGAGCCGCAGTCACGGATCTGCACATCGATAGCTTTAGTACCCGTTTTCTGCCAACAGGGGGCGGTCGTAACCAAACCCGCTTTTTGCACACCTCCCCTGAATTTCCGATGAAGCGCCTGCTGGCGTCCGGCTCGGGCGACATTTACCAGATCTGCCGTGTGTTTCGTAACGGAGAGGTGGGTGGTCGGCACAACCCTGAGTTCACTATGCTGGAGTGGTACCGGCTTGGTATGGATCAACAACAGTTGATGGATGATATGACTGCCATGCTGGCGGTCGCAGCCAACTTTTCCGAGTTGCGACGGGTCAGTTACCGGCGTCTGTTTGAAGAGCACTTTGGCATTAATCCGCACCAGGCGAGTGATGAGCAGCTGCGCCAACTGGTAGCCGATAAAGTCGATGCCCAGCTAACGGACCTGGGTCGCAACGATTGTCTGGACCTGTTATTTAGCCAACGCATTGAACCCCAGTTGGGGGTGGCCGGTGATGCTGTTCTGGCCGGTGTCTACGTCTATGATTATCCCGCCTCGATGGCCGCCCTGGCGCGGGTTGAAATGGAGTCTGGAGAGCCGGTGGCACGTCGCTTCGAGCTGTTTGTGGCCGGCGTAGAATTGGCTAACGGTTATCATGAACTCTGTGATGCCGAGGAGCAGCGCCGCCGTTTCCAGCAAGATTGCATCGATCGTGACACCCTGGGGCGACGAGAGTTTCCCCAGGATGAGGCGTTTCTGGCTGCTTTGGCGGCCGGTCTGCCGGATTGTGCCGGGGTGGCCATAGGACTCGACCGGGTATTGATGTTGATGGCGGGCACCCAGCGGATTGCTGATGTGCTCGCCTTCGACTTCGAGCGTGCCTGAATTAAGGCGTGGTTTGAACCGTGCCCAGGGCTTCACCCATGCGGACGCTATTACCCGCACGCATAGATTCCAGCCATTTCATGCTGTCCTTGGGGTGTAACAGGATAACCGTTGAACCCAATTTAAAGCGCCCCATCTCTTCCCCGCGCTTCAGGGTGATGGGCTGGCGAGCCTCGTCGCTGTAATCGGTGCACTTTATTTCTCGACGGACCGGCGCCACCAGTCCTGCCCAAACGGTTTCAATGCTGGCGACGATCATCGCGCCGACCAGAATCATCGCCATCGGCCCTTGCTCGGTATCAAAGATGGCGACAACACGTTCGTTGCGTGCAAACAGGCGGGGAATGTTTTCGGCGGTGGCCTGATTGACCGAGAACAGTTGGCCAGGAACATATGTCATGCTGCGCAATGTGCCGTTCATTGGCATATGAACCCGGTGATAGTCTCTGGGGGACAGGTAAATTGTTGCAAAGGCACCGTTCATAAACTCGTCGGCCAATGCGGTATCGCCTCCGACCAGTTCGGTCAGACTGTAATCCTGACCCTTGGCCTGGAAGATGCGGCCATATTCGATCTGGCCGATTTGACTGATCTGGCCGTCTGCAGGGCAGACCAGTTGGGATTTATCCTCTGCGATTACTCGAGCATCGGGTTTCAGGGCGCGGGTAAAGAAATCATTAAAATGTGCGTAGGCTTTGGGGTCTTCTTCCGCGGCCTGGCTCATATCAACCCGATAATGTCGGACGAAAATGCCGATAAAGCGGTTTTTCAGCCAGGGCCAACGGCACTCGGCAACCCAGCCCGCAACTCGGGAAAGCGCGTGCTGGGGAATAAGGTATTGCAGTAGGGCAAAGAGTTTCGGATTCACGTTAGCGTTCTCTCGGGCAAATTAGCAGTCAATCGGGGTGTCGGGCAGGTTGCCCCATTCGGACCAGGAACCATCGTAGGCTTGAATGGACTCATAACCGAGTGCCTTGCCCAGCAGATAGGTGAAACCCGAACGATGATGGGACTGGCAGTGGGTCACGATGCGTTTGTTGCGTGCGATGCCCAGGGCTTCCAGTTCGGGCAGCAGATCATCCCGAATACGTAGCTGGCGGTTGCGATCCATGGCGCGGGTCCATTCGTAATTGATGGCGCCAGGAATGTGGCCGCCGCGGAGTGCCATGACTTTCTCTCCCCGATATTCCGCCTCGGAGCGAGCATCCCAGATAACCAGGTCGTCATTCCCTAATTGTGCTTGCAGGGCTTCGCGAGACACCAGCGGACTGAAATCAAATTCCAGCTCGACGGTGCTGGATGAAGGCTGGTTGGCTGCCTGTTCGGTGGCCAGTCCGCTGTCTAGCCAGGCTAGCATGCCGCCATTGAGGTAGGAGTAATGTGGGTGCTGAATCAGGTCCAGGGTCCAGATCATGCGCCCGGCCCAGCCACCCCCTTCATCATCGTAGACAACGATGTGTTCCTGACCGGTATAACCGATGTCACGGAACAGTTGCAGCAACTGCTCGGGAGTTGGGCACTTGCCCATGGCGGGTTCTTCCCGTCGCATCAGGCGAGATGGTTCTATATGTATAGCCCCGGGGACGTGGGCACGGCTGTACAGGTCGCCGCGGCACAGATCCAGAATCAGCAGCTCCGAGTGCCCCAGCAATGGCTGCAGCTCTTCGGGTTCAAGGATCAGGGGGAGATGGCGCAATTGGGTCATAAACGGCTCTACTGCAACAAGACAAGCGCACGATTGTACCCCAACCCGTTGATAAAACCAGATTCCCCGGTTGAGGGGTGAGGGCCTGCTAACTCTTCGAAGGCTGAGAACCCGGTTTTGGTTTACGGGCCAGATGCATTAGTACAGGGCCGGAGGCCTTGGCAAGTGCCTGGAAGTATTGGTAGTGCTGGTCGCTCAGTGGGCGTTTGCTAATGCCCATATCCGCAAATATCAGGCCGGCACTGCGCTCGCCGGCAAACAAGGAACGCAGGAAAAACTGTTCATTGGCAACCAGACGCAGGAAGGCGGGAGGGATCTGGTTCCAGAGCGCTGTTTGTTGGGGGCCTTTTACCCAGACGGAAGCCGGTTTTTGCATCAGATTTTGCATTAACGAGCGTTGCGTAAGATCCAGCGTGAAATGAAGGTTATCGTCCCCGAAGCGTTTGAATGAGATCAGACGTGAACGCTCTTTATTGGGCAGGGCGATCACCACCCGGTCAAAGCCCAGGCCATGATAGAGAGCTCTGCCTAATAGTTCGGCCAGTTGCGGCAAGCCCTCAACGGACTGCGGTTGTTTGATCAACTGTTGATGAATCGCTTTGAAATGAGACAGGTTGGCCTTTCGGGGGGTAACGCCGGGTGACGGGGTCTTGGGCACTTTGTGGGCAGACGCTACAGGTTGCTTGATATTGGCTTGTGGAATTGACGATTGTCGGACTGGCCATAGCAAAGCCGTGGCGGGAGGCGGCATTAACCAACTCATGGACTCGTGGGAGATATCAATGGCGGTCTGGTGGCACAGATCTGCACTGTCTTCAAAGTCCCGGTTGATCAGCAGGGCCAGAAGCCGCAAAAGACGTCTCATTCGCGTGCTGTACCAGCCATGATTGGCTTCTTCGGCGATCATGTTGGCGAGGGTAACCGTGCCGCCGAGGCCATTTTTGATCAGCTTGATCTCACGGTGGTCGTGCATTAAATACAAATAACGATCATAGAAAGGTGCTTGGGCAAAGCGCTGCAAAACCGGTTTGATCGCGATGCGAGACAGTTGCAACCACTCCGAGGCTGATACTGTTGAGAGCTGCTGACGTTCAGGGGCTTCCAGCTGTGGCAGGGGCCAGTGAGTATCCATCAGCTGGGTAAGCTCCTCGAGCGTGCAGCCCAGTACTTCCTCTTCGCTCGTCTGAGGGTTTTTTCCTGAGGCTACTTTCGCTTTTAGTTGCCGCATCTTATTGGGAGCGTAAAGCCATAAAGGCCAACGAACCATTTGGGCGAACATCGCGGTCCAAAATGCCGTTTCGCTGGTCTCCCGGTTGAGTTCCTGATACCAATGCTGTGCTTGGCGGGCGGCG
Organism: Aestuariirhabdus haliotis; assembly: GCF_023509475.1. Classification (NCBI taxonomy): domain Bacteria; kingdom Pseudomonadati; phylum Pseudomonadota; class Gammaproteobacteria; order Oceanospirillales; family Aestuariirhabdaceae; genus Aestuariirhabdus; species Aestuariirhabdus haliotis. The sequence goes on from NZ_JAKSDZ010000009.1 coordinate 57,436, forward strand.
TGATAACTGCTGGTGATGGCTTGGCAGTAGTACTGACTGGCCGCGCTATGACGGGGATTAATGGGTTTTAGGCTAGCCAGTAATTGCTGCAGTGGCGTTAGGCCTAACAACGACAGAGCATGCTCGAGATTGATCACTCGGGAGTCGTCTGGTTTGCGTGACTTGTTTACTGTCGACAGCACATGCAAGCAGATCACCGGGCAAGACTTCATCATTTGGGCAAGACTATAAAGAGAGGTATTCTCATCTTTTAGAGCACCAAGCAGCTTGTGATAGGAGTCCTCCATCACCGGTAGCGGCTTGCTCTCCAGCAGTGTTTTCCAGTCTTGTGCGGTGCGTATTTCGAGATCGCTGCTCATAAAAGAGGTTCGCTTTTTGCTGTTAGCCGTATCGTTGATTATGCTTTTAACTCATTATATGGTTATTTTGCTTTAACGACAGGCATTACCGCCCTCTTAATTAAAGCTCGATACAGGTTCAGGAAGACAAAATGCTCAAGCTGTTTGGAATGCTTTTGGTGACAATTAGCGTGTTGGGAGGCTACGTTCTCTCGCACGGTAAGCTGCTGGCGCTATGGCAACCCTTCGAGTTGATCATTATTGGTGGGGCTGCACTGGGTGGCTTTATGATCGCCAACCCCTGGAATGTGCAACTTGCTGTTGCCAAGAAAATTCCTGCGATGATGTTTGGAAGCCGATTCAATAAACCCTTTTACATGGATTTGCTCGGACTGTTATACGACCTGCTGAATAAAAGCCGCCGAGATGGCATGATGTCCATTGAATCCGATGTCGATAACCCCGAGTCCAGCGCAGTATTCACTCGCTATCCGGCGATTCTTAAAGACAGCCACCTGACCGAATTTATCGCGGATTACCTGCGTCTGATGTCCTCGGGCAATATGGCGCCCCACGAGCTGGAATCGCTCTTCGATATGGAAATCGAGACCCGCATGGAGGAGTCTGAACGCCCGGGGGGGGCAGTGATTCGAGTGGCTGATGCGCTACCGGGTTTTGGTATTGTGGCGGCGGTTTTGGGTATCGTGATCTCTATGGAAGGCATTGCCGGCCCCCCCGAAGAGTTGGGGGCCCACGTTGCCGCCGCTTTGGTGGGTACCTTTCTGGGTATTTTGGCGGCTTACGGCTTTGTTGGGCCGCTGGGCAATGCGCTGGAGCAGGGCGCACAGGAAGAGATTAACGGCTATGAAACGGTCAAGGCCTGCCTGGTTGCCTCTCTGGGAGGCATGCCACCGGCGTTAGCGGTTGAGTTTGGCCGTAAGGCGATCTACAGCGATGTGCGTCCCAGCTTTACTGAGCTGGAGAATCATGTTCGGGGCCGTTAACCTTGAATAAAGACGAATCCATCATCATCAAGCGCGTCCGCAAGGGGCGCCATAAGCATCATGGTGGTTCCTGGAAAATCGCCTTTGCGGATTTCGCGACCGCTATGATGGCTTTTTTTCTGGTGCTTTGGCTGACCTCGCAAACCACTCCGGAGCAAAAACTGGCGATCGCCGGTTTTTTTAATGATCCGGCGGGCTTTAGTGAGCGTGCCAGCCCCTATGTGATCGATATGGGGGGATCCGCTTCGGTCAATGAAGAAGAAGGTATCGGCTCTCCGTTGGATGAAGAGGAGGCGAAACGACTGGATGCCGAAGAGATCACCTCCATCGCTGACCAGATTGAAGAAACCCGCCTGGAATCCTTATTAAGCGAACTGCAGGCCAAGGTGGAACAGAACGAAATGCTGCGTCGGTTCAAGGAGCAGCTGATCATGGAGATCACCCCCGATGGTCTGCGTATACAAGTGGTGGATGATAGCCAGCGCCCAATGTTCGCCAGTGGCAGCTCGGAGCTGAAGTACTATTTCGAAGATATTTTGTTGGAAATCGCTCCCCTCATTGGCTCGGTGCCGAACAAAGTCAGCATCAGTGGTCATACCGATGCCACGCCCTTTATGAGGGGCGAAGATGTGGGTAACTGGGAGCTATCGGCTGCCCGAGCTAATACAGCGCGGCGTACCCTGCTATTTGGTGGTGTCACCGATGAGCAAGTCGCCCAGGTAGTGGGTTATGGGGATTCCATTCTGTTTGATACCGCCAATCCGACCAACCCGGTCAATCGCCGAATCGATATCCTGATCATGAGTAAGCGCACCCAGAATAATATTGAACGTATGGCGGGCGGACTGGACAAGAAGGTGAAACCGGCCCCTGAGGCCTCAGCAAAGCGTCAGGGGGATGAACGATTTAACCTGTTTGATGCCAAGAAGCGAGCCGGTCAGAACGAGCTGCCTGCCGATCAGAATTTCTAATGTTGAGCCGGTGCGGCTCGGTTAGTTACCCGATAAAATATGACGGTAACTATCGAGCCGCTGCTGGCTGATTTTACCTTCATCCAGAGCTTCCAATAGTGCACAACCGGGTTCCTGCTCGTGTTGGCAATCGCGGAAACGGCAGTAACCCAGAAAGGGGCGGAATTCACGAAACCCCTCAATCAGTGTTGGCTGGTCGATATGTCCGAGGCCAAATTCGCGAATGCCGGGGGAGTCGATCAGGTCACCACCGGCCGGGAAGTGGAATAACCGAGCGGCAGTTGTGGTATGGGTGCCCTTGCCCGTCTGTTCCGACAGGGCACCAACTCGTATATCGACGCCGGGCAGCAGGGCGTTAATCAGGGAAGATTTGCCGACACCCGACTGACCAACAAACACGCTGGTATGGTCGCGCAGCAGTGCTTTGATTTCATCGAGCCCGGTGCTGGCGAGAGTTGATGCGTGGATGACCTTGTAGCCGATTCGTTGGTAGCGTGCTAGCAGTTGATCGAAATGCTCGCGGTTGTGCTCGTTCACCAGATCGGTTTTGTTGAACAGGATTACCGGTTCGATATCGACCGCCTCGGCCGCGACCAGATAGCGGTCGATAAGATTGGCGTGAGGCGTTGGCAGGGGGGCGATGACCTGAACGATATAGTCGATATTGGCCGCAACTGGTTTTAATTGGCCGCGGCTATCGGGTCGGCACAGTTCTGAGCGGCGATCCTGGGCCGCGACGACGACGCCACTCTGGTCCGCGCCGGCTCGCCAGATGATTTTGTCTCCCGTGACCAGTTGGGGCAGGTTGGCCCGCAGGTGGCATCGAAACAATGCATCCGGCTGCCCGATCGGCTCGACATCGAGCTGACTGCCGTAGTGGGCAATCACCGTGCCTTGCTGTTCGCTACCCAGCTCGCCCGCCTGAAGCTGCTCTTGCACCTTGTCCTCCCGAGCTTCTGCGCGCTTGGTACGTTCCTGCTGAATCTTCTGGATGCGCCAATTCTGGCGGCGGTTCAAGCGTCGTTTGCTCAGGGGGAGTATCCTTGTTTCGTTTACGGCTGGGCGCCTAGGGCATTATTATGGAGCTTTAACGCGTTATCAACCGGAGAACTGAGGATGTCGAAAAAGGAAAACCTGATATGGATCGATCTGGAGATGACCGGGCTGGATCCGGAAGCGGATCGAATCATCGAGATTGCCACCATCGTTACGGATCCTCAGTTAAACCTTATTGCGGAAGGACCGGTGATGGCGGTACGCCAGTCAACTTCCCTGATCGAGGGTATGGATGAATGGTGTACGCGCACCCATGGTGCCAGTGGTTTAACCCGGCGGGTACTCGACAGCACCATCAGCGAAGCCGAGGCAGAACAGAAAACGCTGGATTTTTTACGACTCCATACCGAGCCAAACAGCTCCCCTATTTGCGGCAATACGATCGGCCAGGATCGTCGCTTCCTGGAACGTTATATGCCCGAGCTGGAAAATTATTTTCATTACCGTTACCTCGATGTCAGCACGCTCAAAGAGTTGGCGCGGCGCTGGAAACCGGAAATTCTGGCGGGGGTGAAAAAGCAGGGTACCCATTTGGCGCTGGATGATATTCGCGATTCCATCGAAGAACTTCGTTACTACCGCGAACATTTCCTTAAGCTGGATTGATCGGGTGGCGCTCCAGCGCCCACTCGATATGCTCCCGTACCATGGCATCTTCAATATCACGTCGGGCCAGCAGCGCATCCACGACCTTTGGGCTGGTGGGTGCGTTGCCCAGACCGACCGCAAGGTTTCTTAACCAGCCAGCATATCCGCTGCGGCGAATGGGCGATCCGGCGGTGCGGTCCAGGAACTGCTCTTCGGTCCAGGTGAACAGGTCGGCCAGGTCGCTGCTGTCGAGCTGGTGGCGGGGGCGAAAGTCGGTTTCGCTGCTGGCTTTGGCGAAACGATTCCAGGGACAGACCAGCTGGCAGTCGTCGCAACCAAAAACCCGATTGCCCATGGGCTCGCGCAGCTCCAGGGGAATGGCCCCCTTAAGTTCAATGGTCAGGTAAGAGATGCAGCGGCGGGCATCGAGCTCGTGCTCGTTAACAAAGGCATTGGTCGGGCAAACCTCGAGGCACTTTGTGCAGCGACCGCAATGGTCCGCGTCGTCGGCTTCGTCGAGGGGCAGCGGTAGATCGGTAAACAGCTCGCCGAGAAAAAACCAGGAACCTGCCTGGCGGTTAATCAGCATGGTGTTTTTGCCGATCCAGCCCAGGCCGCTGCGACTGCCGAGCGCACGTTCCAGCACCGGGGCGCTATCGACAAAAGCCCGGTAGCCATGTTGCCCTACTGCTTGCTCAATCTGTTTGCCGAGCTGGGTCAGGCGTTTTCGCACCAGTTTGTGATAATCACGGCCGAGCGCATAGCGCGACAGATAGGCTTTGTCGGGGTTGTTTAGAATGCGAATGGCGTTTGTGTCGGGGGGCAGATAGTCGATGCGAGCACTGATGACTCTTAGGGTGCCGGGCAATAGTTCGGCGGGTCGGCTGCGCATGTTGCCGTGTCGGGCCAGGTAATCCATCTCACCGTGATAGCCTTTATCCAGCCATTGCTGCAGATGTTGCTCGTGCTCGGCCAGATCGACACTGCCGATGCCTATCTGTTGAAAGCCCAGCTCTCGCCCCCAGTGATGAATATCGGCGGCGAGTTGCTGGTAATCGAGGGTGCTGTCTTGAGGCATGGGGTTCGTGGTTGTGATCGTTCGGCTCTGGCATACTGGCAGAAGGGAACAGGATTGCCGGGAGATAAGATGAAACGCAGTCTACCACAGGGGCTCTACCGAGCGGAGCAGGTTCGTGATCTGGATCGTTTAACCATTGAAGAGCAGGGCGTGCCCGGTTTCGAGTTGATGACACGGGCCGCGCAAAGCTGCTTTGATAGTCTGCTGGAAGAGTACGGTGCTGAAGGTCGGATCTGCGTCCTCTGTGGCGCGGGTAACAATGCGGGTGACGGCTACCTCGTGGCCGCATTGGCTAAGCAGGCCGGCATGAACGTGTCGATCATCAGTCTGAGTGAACCCGAAAAGCTCAGGGGGGATGCCGCCAGCGCGTACCAACAAGCGGTCGAGTGTGGGGTTGCTATCCAGTCTTGGCAGCCGGGTATGGTTTTACAGGCTGAATTGCTGGTCGATGCCTTATTGGGCACCGGTTTGAGTGGTGAGGTGCGTGGCCCTTATGTCGAGGCTATTACGGCAATCAATGCTACTGGCGCGGCAGTGTTAGCGGTGGATATTCCTTCCGGGCTCTGCGCCGATACTGGTGCGGAGCTGGGCTGCGCCGTGCGTGCCGATATTACGGTAACCTTTATAGGACTCAAGCAAGGGTTGCTAACGGCGCAGGGTCCCCTGTGCACCGGCAAGCTTGAATACGATGACCTTGATGTGCCTTCGCTGGTGTTCCGCCAGCAGCCGGCCGATGTTGAACTGATCGACCCGAAGCCTCTGTTGGCCAAATTGCCCGTTCGGCAAGCAGATTCACACAAGGGTCGCCATGGGCATGTGCTGGTGGTCGGAGGTAATCGAGGCATGGGCGGGGCTGCTCTCTTGGCCGCCGAAGCGGCGCTCTACTCGGGGGCAGGGCTGGTGTCTGTGGCCACTCGCGCCGAGCATGTGAGTGCGTTTATTGCTCGTCAGCCCGAGTTAATGGCGCGCGCGGTTGAGGGTGGGAGTGAGCTGCGTTTGCTACTGGCCGGGAAAGATGCACTTATCCTGGGGCCAGGCCTCGGGCAGGACGAATGGGCGCAGGAGTTATTACTAACCGCCTTGCGCAGTAATATTCCCCTGTTGCTCGATGCGGATGCTCTGAACCTGATTGCAGATAACTCCGATTTGATACAGGTGCATCAAGGTGAGCGTGTACTTACTCCTCATCCGGGCGAGGCAGCCCGGTTGCTGCGCACGAGCACTGAAGCTATTCAGCGTGACAGGTTTTTGGCCGTTGCTAGGTTGCAGCAAGAGTATGATTCGGTTGTGTTGTTGAAAGGGGTCGGTACGCTGGTAGCCCATGCCGCGCCTCCCTTGAGACTTTGCGGTGCAGGCAATCCAGGTATGGCGGTAGGCGGGATGGGTGATCTGTTGTCGGGAGTGATTGGGTCACTGATGGCACAGGGGATGACGAGTATTGATGCTGCCACGCTAGGATGCTGGTTACACAGCAAGTCGGCGGACGAAATTGCCCGGTTTCAGGGGCTAAGAGGTTTGCTGCCGAGCGATTTACTGGTACAAATACGCAAGAACATTAATAGTGTTAATTAACTTGCATGCCTAAGTCATTGAATCTATATATTTCTAATGAGTCAGAGATGGTCCGTTTGGGTCAAGTTCTGGCCTCAGCCACCGAGCTAAAAGGCGTGGTTTATCTTTTTGGTGGTTTGGGGGCAGGGAAAACAACTCTGAGCCGGGGGGTAGTTCAGGCAGCGGGTCATCAGGGGGCGGTCAAGAGCCCTACCTATACCCTGGTTGAGCCCTATGAGCTTGATTCGGGCAACATTTATCACTTTGATCTGTATCGGCTGGGCGATCCCGAAGAGTTGGAATTTCTCGGAGTGAGAGATTATTTTGGCGATGATGCTCTTTGTCTGGTTGAATGGCCGCAGCGGGGGGAAGGCTGGTTGCCAGGTAGTGATCTGGAGCTTCACCTTGATGTTGAGTTACCGGGGCGGCGTATTGACATACAAGCTACCAGTCCTCGGGGGGAAATCATGCTGGCAGTCGTCGGTAAGCAGTATGGGGTAAACAGCGGATGAGATGGTTTGGCTTGGCTTTGGTGCTGGTGGCACAGTGGATGTTGTCAACGAGTGCCTGGGCAGCAACCGTAGAAAGCATGCGAATCTGGCGTGCCCCCGATAGTACCCGGCTGGTGTTTGACCTCAATGGTCCTGTGGAGCATCGGGTTTTTCCTTTGTCCTCCCCCGATCGCCTGGTCATCGACTTGACCAATGCCCGGATGGCTTCGGGTATGAAATCCCTGGCAACCGAGAAAACCCCGGTTAAGCAACTGCGTTGGGCGCAGCGCAATGGTAAGGATCTGCGCATCGTGCTGGACCTGAGTGGCAACGTAAAGCCCCGCAGTTTTTTACTCAAGCCCAACGCTTCTTACGGTCACCGCCTGGTACTGGATCTGGATGATCAGAAAAAGTCGTCCGTTAAAACGGTTGAAAAGGTGACTGCTCCTGGTGCCTCGCGTTCGGCCGATGTCATAATCGCCATCGATGCCGGGCACGGAGGAGAAGACCCCGGCGCCATCGGCTATCGAGGTTTGAAAGAGAAAAAAGTAGTACTGAAAATCGCCAAGGAATTAGCGGCGTTGCTACAGCGGGAGCCCGGTTTTAAACCAGTCCTGATTCGTACGGGAGACTATTATGTCGGCCTGCGCAAGCGAACCCAGCTGGCGCGTAAGGCGAATGCCGATCTGCTGGTGTCGATTCACGCCGATGCCTTTAAAAATCGCAAGGCTAATGGCGCGTCGGTATTTGCGATCTCCCAGCGGGGTGCGACCTCGGAGACGGCCCGTTGGCTGGCGAACAGTGAGAACAATGCTGACTTGATCGGTGGTGTTGGTGGGGTCAGTCTCGATGACAAGGACTCTGTATTGGCGGGAGTGTTGCTGGATCTGTCCATGACGGCGAGCCTGTCGGCCAGTCTTAATGCGGGTTCCGAAGTTTTGAAAGAGGTCGGGCGGGTCAATCGGCTGCATAAGCCCAGAGTAGAGCAGGCGGCCTTTGTGGTGCTGAAGTCTCCCGATATTCCTTCCATATTGGTGGAAACCGGCTTTATTACGAACCCCAGAGATGGCAAAAATCTGGCCAGTTCTTCGCACCAGAAAAAGCTCGCCCGCTCGATTTTTACCGGTGTTAAACGATATTTTGCCCGAACCCCGCCGCCTGGTACCTATCTGGCGAGTCGCAAGAGTGGAGATCGTCCCCGGCACGTGATCAAACGAGGTGATACCCTGTCGTCGATTGCTTCGCGATATCGGGTCACCGTGGCCAGCCTGCGCCATCACAACAATCTCAGTGCCGATGTGATTCGCGTCGGTCAGGTGTTGCAGATTCCCTGAAATCTGACGCCAGCCCCTGTTGAGCCGAGATGAGCTCAGGTACACTGACGGGCTGTTACCACGCCTCGTTTATTGTTGCTTTACTATGAAAAAAATTCAGTTATTACCCCCTAGGTTGGCCAACCAGATTGCGGCTGGCGAGGTGGTTGAGCGCCCTTCCTCGGTGGTCAAGGAGTTATTGGAAAACTGCCTCGATGCCGGTGCTCGGCGTATCGACGTCGAAGTAGAGCAAGGTGGGGTAAAACTGATTCGAATTCGTGATGATGGCTGGGGGATCCCCCAGGAACAGTTGCCGTTAGCGCTGAGTCGTCATGCCACCAGTAAAATCAGCGAACTGGAAGACCTGGAAGCGGTTGGCAGTCTGGGATTTCGTGGTGAAGCCTTGGCCAGTATCAGTTCGGTTAGCAAGCTGTCGCTCAGTTCAAGCTGCGAGGGGCAGGAGACGGGTTGGAAGGTGCAGACCGAGGGGCGTGATATGGATGCGGTGGTCACTCCAATAGCCCATCCGCGAGGCACCACCGTCGAGGTTAGAGATCTGTTCTTTAATACCCCCGCGCGGCGTAAATTTTTGCGTACGGAAAAGACCGAATTCGGACATCTGGAAGAGGTGATCAAGCGGCTTGCGCTCAGTCGTTTCGATGTGGGCTTTCATCTTCGGCATAACTTGCGCACCATCCATCAACTAAAACCTGCTGACAGTCAGATGGAGCGTGAGCGCCGTATTGCCATGCTATGTGGTCCGGCTTTTATCGATAATGCCGTGTGCGTGGATGTTGAAGCTTCGGGCTTGCGTCTTTGGGGCTGGGTGGGGTTACCGACGTTCTCCCGTAGCCATGCGGATATGCAATATTTTTATGTTAATGGTCGAGTGATTCGTGACAAGCTGGTGGCCCACGCGGTTCGGCAGGCTTATCGCGATGTGCTCTACAATGGTCGTCATCCGACCTTTGTGCTCTATCTTGAGCTTGACCCCACCGGGGTCGATGTCAATGTGCATCCGACCAAGCACGAAGTGCGATTCCGTGATGGTCGCAATGTGCACAACTTTCTCTTTAGCACCCTGCATCGGGTGCTGGCTGAAGTGCGTCCCAAGGACCAGTTAACGGCGACCACTGGCTCCTCCGAAACTCCGGAGCTGCAAATGTCCGGTGCGGCAGCAGGAGAATTTGCCGGTCAGCGTTCGATGGCATTACAGCCAGGAAATAACACGAGTTGGAATGAGCGCCCACCCGAGGGTCGTGTCAGTGATCAGCTGGCTACGTACAAGAGTATGCACGCCGCAGTTGATCAGTTGCTGCCCGGTAATGGTTCCTCTAATTCGCTGATGAATTCTGTTGACCAAAATGAAGAGGAAGAAATTCCGCCGCTGGGCTACGCGCTGGCCCAGCTCAAGGGCATCTTTATTTTGGCTGAAAACCAGCACGGATTGATTCTGGTGGATATGCATGCGGCTCACGAACGTATTACGTATGAACGGCTGAAAGCGACCTGGGCCGACCAGGGTATTACCAGTCAGCCTCTGCTGGTACCGGTCTCTGTTGCTGTCAGTCAGCGCGAAGCGGATTGCGCTGAACAGCAGCAAGACCTGTTGCAACGCCTGGGTATGGCGGTCGAGCGAATGGGCCCGGAGACCCTGACCGTGCGTCAACTGCCGGCCTTGTTGCGCAATGCAGATGTCGAACAACTGCTTCGGGATCTATTGGCTGATCTGTTGGTGGAAGGCAGTAGTGATCTGCTGGAGGCACGACAACATGAAATTCTCTCAACTATGGCCTGTCATGGCTCTGTACGTGCGAACCGTCGCCTGACACTTCCGGAAATGAATGCCTTGTTGCGTGATATGGAAACAACCGAACGCAGTGGTCAGTGCAATCATGGTCGACCTACCTGGACTCAGTTGGATATGGGTGAGCTCGACAAACTGTTCCTCAGGGGACGTTAAATCGTGTCAGTAAAAAAAGACCAGCGCCCCTGGGCCATTTTCCTGATGGGGCCAACGGCTGCCGGTAAAACCGACCTGGCGGTTGAGCTTTCCGAACGATTGCCTTGCGACCTGATCAGTGTCGACTCGGCCATGGTTTACCGTGAAATGAATATCGGCACGGCCAAGCCCGAGCCCGAGTTGTTGCAGCGGGCACCGCACCAGTTGATAGATATTCGTGATCCAGCCGATCCCTATTCGGCGGCCCAGTTTGCCGAAGATGCTCTCGAGGCGATGCGGATCAGTGCCGGGCAAGGTCGAGTACCGCTGCTGGTCGGTGGCACCATGCTGTACTTTAAGGCGCTGCGCGATGGTCTGGCGGATATGCCGGGGGCCGATGAGGGAATTCGTCAGCGTTTGCTGGATGAAGCGGAAAGGTCTGGTTGGGGGGAGCTGCACGAACGTTTGGCGAAACTTGATCCTGAGTCGGCGGCGCGGATTCATCCTAACGATCCCCAGCGCTTGCAGCGCGCTCTTGAGCTGATTGAGTTAACCGGAAAAAGCATGACTCGTTTGCGTGAAGAGCAGCGCAATGCTCGTTCGGAACCTTTTCCGTTTCGTATTTTGTCAATCGCTGTGGCCCCGGACGATCGTTCTGTTTTGCACGAGCGGATCGCGTTGCGCTTTCAGCAGATGATGGAGCAAGGGTTTATTGAAGAGGTTGAACAACTGTATCAACGAGGCGATCTGAATCTTAAGCTGCCTTCGATTCGCTCGGTAGGTTATCGGCAAGTCTGGGAATATCTCGACGGGGAACTCGAACGAGAGGCCATGGTCGAAAAAGGCATCATCGCAACCCGTCAATTGGCCAAGCGTCAATATACCTGGTTGCGAAGTTGGGGGGATTTGCATTGGCTTGACAGTTTGTCGGACCAATTAACAGAAAGTGCCTTGAAAAAGTTTCCACCCGACCTCATATAGAGCTTTCAAAGCAGTCGTCAGGTTTTTATAGCGACTATTACGTATTGAAGTCTATAATTCGAGAGCATAGGGTGGCAGGTTCTTGAAGTGCCTGAAAATGGGCGCTGCCTACCATCATAAAACGCTAGCAGGGCGGTCCTGACACCAGTCTTGCCACCAATTTTTCTACTTAAGGAGTAGCACAATGTCAAAAGGGCATACCCTACAAGACCCTTACCTGAACGTATTGCGCAAGGAGCGCATCCCCGTTTCTATCTATCTGGTCAACGGTATTAAGTTGCAGGGCCAGATCGAATCCTTCGATCAATTCGTTATTCTATTAAAAAACACAGTCAGCCAGATGGTGTACAAACATGCCATCTCTACCGTGGTTCCAAGTCGGCCGGTTCGTATGCCTGTGCCTGCTCAGGAAGCCGGTGAAGCCGGAAGTGCTTAAACAGTTGGAGTTACTCGTTGTTTTTTGAACGCCACGAAGGTGGTGAGCATGCCATACTGGTTCATCCCGAATTCTCAGAAGACAGCGAGCGTGAAGATCCCCGTGAGTTTGAAGAGCTGGTCAGCTCGGCGGGTGCTCGAGCGGTAGCTTTTCTTTCGGTCGCTCGACAGCAGCCTAGCCCCCGTTTCTTTGTGGGGCGAGGCAAGGTGGATGAGATACGAGATCTGGTCGCTCACCACGAAGCTGATATCGTTATTTTCAATCACGCCCTGAGCCCTTCTCAAGAACGAAATCTTGAGCAGGAGTTTCAGTGTCGTGTGCTCGACCGTACGGGCCTGATTCTGGATATCTTTGCTCAGCGTGCCCGCACCCACGAGGGTAAGTTGCAGGTCGAACTGGCTCAATTACAGCATATGAGCACAAGGCTGGTTCGTGGTTGGACCCACCTGGAGCGGCAGAAGGGTGGTATTGGTCTGCGTGGTCCGGGTGAAACCCAGCTGGAAACCGATCGACGTTTATTGCGGGGCCGTATCAAAGCCATCACCAAGCGTCTCGAGCGAGTGCGCAAGCAGCGTGATCAGGGGCGGCGTTCCCGTCGCCGGGCGCAGATTCCTAATGTCTCGCTGGTTGGGTACACCAACGCCGGCAAGTCCACCCTGTTTAATCATCTGACCGATGCCGAGGTGTATGCGGCCGATCAGCTGTTTGCGACGCTTGATCCGACTCTGCGTCGTATTAATGTTGATGAGCTCGGCCCGGTCGTGCTGGCTGACACTGTGGGCTTTATTCGTCATCTTCCCCATAAATTGGTCGAAGCGTTCCGGGCAACGCTGGAAGAGTCGGCTCAAGCCGATCTTTTATTGCATGTAGTGGACGCAGCCGATCCTGAACGGGATGACAATATTCATCAGGTGAACCTGGTGTTGAACGAAATCGGGGCCGGCGAGGTTCCTGTGTTACAGGTTTACAATAAAATCGATCTGCTGGAGGGGGTTGAGCCTCGTATCCAGCGTAATGAACATGGTGAGCCCGAGCGCATCTGGTGCTCCGCCCATAGCGGTGCGGGTATTGAGTTGTTGTTGCAGGCGATCAGTGAGCGTCTGGGCGAAGATTTGGTGCATATGGATCTGCCCCTGGCCCCCGATCAGGGGCGTCTGAGGGCGCGACTGTTTGCCTTGGGTGGCGTCGTTCAGGAGCATCATGATGAGAGCGGTCAAATGCTGGTTGAGGTGAGAATGCCTCGCCATGATTTAGCGCGATTGTTAAAGGAAGCAGGTCTTGATCCACTTCCCCTGCTGGACGATGAATCCCTGGATGGGCTTGCAGCCGAGGGTGAGGCTACATAAAATCGTTTAACTTTGATTAACGAATCAACGCTGGATTGATCCAATACGCTGTCAATTCAGTATACTTTTCACGCACGCTGTAATGGAGAAGGCTATGGCCTGGAATGAACCGGGTGGTAACGGCAAAAATCAGGACCCTTGGGGGGGTGGCAATCGAGGTGGAAACCAGGGGCCGCCAGACCTCGACGAGGCATTCCGCAAGCTCCAGGAGAAGCTGAACGGCATCTTCGGTGGCAAAGGAGGGGGGGCTTCCTCATCCAGTAGTGGCAGCAGCGGTATGTTGATTGTCGTATTACTGGTCGCTTTTGCGGCTTATATATGGAACGCAGTCTATATCGTCGACCAGAAAGAGCGGGCGGTTGTACTGCGTTTCGGTGAGTACCTTGAAACCGTAAATCCAGGTCTGCATATCTATTTTCCGCCTATTGATAGCAAGTATCAGGAAAATGTGACGGAGTTTCGGACCTATAATCTGCGCCACCAGATGCTGACCGAAGACGAGAATATCGTCGAGGTTGCCATGTCGGTTCAATACAATATCGCCGAGTTGAAAGACTTTGTGCTCAATGTTGAGAACCCCGAGAGCAGTCTCGAGCAAGCCACGCAAAGTGCCTTGCGTCATGTTGTGGGTGGTTCGGAGATGCACTCGGTGCTGACCGAAGGGCGTGAAGCTATGGCTGATGAGGTGCGTGAGCGCCTGCAAAGCTATATCGATAACTACGGCTCTGGTATCAATGTCGGTAAAATTAACGTCGAGAGTACCTCTGCTCCCCGTGAAGTTCAGGCCGCATTTGATGACGTAATCCGGGCTCGAGAGGATAAGGAACGTTCCCAGAACCGTGCACAATCCTACGCCAATGCCATCGTTCCAGAGGCACGCGGTGAAGCTCAGCGTATGCTGGAGGAAGCCGAAGGTTATCGTCAGGAAGTGATTGCACGGGCGGAAGGTGAGGCGAGCCGTTTCAGCCAGTTATTGGCTGAGTATACGAAGGCGCCCGAGGTGACTCGTCAGCGTCTGTACCTGGACACCATGCAGGAAGTGCTGGGTAAGAGTAACAAGGTGCTGGTTGATGTGGAGGGTGGTAATAACATGATGTATCTGCCTCTCGACAAAATCATGCAAGAACAAACCAGTATTACGTCCGGTGGCAAGGTGGAGCTGAGCCCCCAGCAGGTACGTGATCTGGCCAACAAGGTGGCCGAGGATCTACGGTCACGTAGCAATACCAGTACTCGTAGTGGGAGGAATGCACAATGAGCCCGAAGAGTATGTTAGGCGTAATTCTGCTGGCAGCCGTTGTCCTGCTGGGTTTGGAAAGCCTGTATGTGGTCAGCGAGCGTGAGCGTGCGGTCGTACTGCGCTTTGGTGAATTGATCAAGCCGAATGTGCAGCCGGGTCTGCATATTAAGGCTCCCTTTATCGATAAGGTGCGCATCTTTGATGGTCGCTTGCTGACGTTGGATTCCTCTCCCGAGCGTTTTCTGACGCAGGAGAAAAAGGCCCTGATCATCGACTCCTTTGTTAAGTGGCGCATCGACAACGTTGAAACCTTCTATACCGCAACGTCCGGTGATATACGTCGTGCCAACCAGCTGCTGTCCCAGCGGGTTGAATCTCGTCTGCGTAACATTGTTGGTAGCAAGACCTTGCAAGAAGTGGTTTCCGGCGAGCGAGATCAGTTGATGGAGTTCATCACCAATAACCTTAATGGCATTGCCCGCCAGGAGCTGGGTGTGGCCGTAGCGGATGTGCGTATCAAGGGCATTGATCTGCCGCCTCAGGTCAGCGATTCGGTGTTTGAGCGAATGGCGACCGAGCGGGATAAAGAGGCTCAGGAGATACGTTCTCAGGGTAACGAGCAAGCTGAAGTGATTCGTGCGGATGCGGACCGTCAGAAGCGTGTGTTGCTGGCGGAGGCTTTCCGTGATGCAGAAAAAGCCCGAGGCGATGGCGATGCCAAGGCGGCGGCTATCTATGCCAAGGCCTATAATGCAGACGCCGAGTTCTTTTCCTTCTATCGTAGCTTGCAGGCCTATAAAGAAACCTTCCGCAAGCAAGGCGATATTATGGTGCTTGACCCCGATAGTGACTTCTTCCACTATCTCAAGCAATCTGGTGCCAAATAGGATTCTGGCAGTTGTGGAGGGCTGAATGCTTCTGCCCTCCACACAGGTTGTGTTATTATTGTTCAAACCGGGCCAACACCCGGTTTTTTTGTGACCCCGATTTGAATGAGTGGGCGTGCGAATGGATTTTTGGCACCAGCTGCTAGTGGCGTTTTGCCTGATGTTGGTACTGGAGGGAATCGTTCCCTTTCTGTATCCTCGCCGCTGGCGAGTGTTGGTCGCGCAATTGGCGACCGTCGATGATCGAACATTGAGGATAATGGGGCTGGTAACCATGCTATGCGGCACGGGCCTGCTCTACCTGGTGAACTGAATGACAGGTTTGAACGAATGACGATAGCTGATCGCTGGCTGCTGCCGGATGGGATCGACGAGGTGTTGCCCGCTGCGGCGGCGCAGATTGAAAGGGTGCGCCGTGAGCTGCTCGACCTCTATACCAGTTGGGGCTATGAGCTGGTAATCCCCCCTCATATTGAATACCTCGAATCCCTGCAAGCAGGTGCCGGGCATGACCTGGATCTGCAAACCTTTAAAGTGGTCGATCAGCTGACAGGGCGTATGATGGGTTTAAGGGCCGATACCACGCCATCGGTGGCTCGTATCGATGCCCACACCCTGCGACGCGAGGGTCCGGTTCGTCTCTGCTATTGCGGTAGTGTTTTTCACACGAAGGCCGATGCCTCGTCGGCCTCACGTAGCCCGATACAGCTGGGTGCGGAACTATATGGCCACGCCGGTTTCCAGAGTGACGTCGAGATCATGTCGCTGATGCTGACGACCTTACATCGTGCAGGTCAAAGTCGCATCAATGTGGATATGGGGCACGCCGGCATTTTCCGCGGTCTGGTGCGTGAATCGGGCCTCGATAATGATCAGCAGGAGCGCCTGTTTGACGCCCTGCAGCGTAAGGCAAATCCGGAAATACGTGAACTGGTAGAGGCTTCGGTAACGGATCCTGCGATTGCCGAAATGCTTTGCCTGCTACCTCACCTCAATGGTGATATCTCTATTTTGGCCGCTGCCAGCGAGAAGCTGGCAGCGGCCCCCGATGATGTTCGTGAAGCGCTAAAACTGCTGCAGCAGATCGCCACCGGGGTACAACAGACGTTTCCTGAGGTATCGCTGTATTTCGATCTCAGTGAACTCAGTGGATACAACTATAACTACCATACTGGGGTCGTGTTTGCGGCCTACCTCCCGGGCAGCGGTCAATCGATTGCCAAGGGTGGACGTTACGATGGTATCGGTGCCGCCTTTGGGCGAGCACGGCCGGCCACCGGTTTTAGTACAGACCTCAAGCTCTTGCTGGGGTTAATGGCCTCAGAAGCCAAACCGGCCACGGCTATTTTTGCACCCCAGCACGCTGATGCTGAATTGGTGCAGTCCTTGCGTGAGCAAGGCGAATGTGTGATTTATGAGTTACCGGGACAGTCGCAGGATGCGGTTGATTTGGGTTGCAATCGTCGCCTGGTGGAGACCTCGGGTGGTTGGCAGATCGAGTCGGTTGAACAATAGTTCGACGGGCAGGTTTATCTAGCGAAGTTAAAGAGAACAGTCATGGGTAAAAATGTTGTAGTGCTGGGCACCCAATGGGGTGATGAAGGCAAGGGCAAAATCGTTGATTTGCTCACCGACCAAGCTGCTGCGGTTGTCCGCTTCCAGGGTGGGCATAATGCCGGTCATACTTTGGTGATTGATGGGGAAAAAACGGTATTGCACCTGATTCCTTCGGGTATTCTGCGTGAAGGCGTTACCTGTTACATCGGTAATGGCGTCGTGTTATCACCGGAAGCCCTGTTGAAAGAGATGGCTGAACTCGAGGAGCAGGGCATTCCCGTTGCGGAGCGCTTGCGTTTAAGCCCTGCCTGCCCGTTGATTCTGCCTTTCCATATCGCCCTTGATCAGGCGCGGGAAAAAGCGCGTGGTAACGCCAAGATCGGTACCACCGGTCGTGGCATTGGCCCGGCTTATGAGGACAAGGTAGCACGTCGTGGTTTGCGAGTAGCCGACCTGGCGTATCCAGAGCGTTTTGCGACCAAACTGAAAGAGGTGATGGAATATCACAACTTCATGTTAACCAATTACTATCAGGAACCCGCAATCGATTATCAACAGGTGCTGGATAGCTTCCTGGAGATGGGCCGGATCCTCGCGCCGATGGTCGTGAACGTGGTTGATGAGCTGCACCGTCATCGTCTCGATGGTGACAAAATCATGTTTGAAGGTGCGCAGGGATCCTTGCTCGATATCGATCATGGCACTTACCCTTTTGTCACCTCGTCCAATACCACAGCCGGTGGTACAGCAACCGGTAGTGGTGTCGGTCCTTTGTATCTGGACTACATCCTCGGCATCACCAAGGCCTATACCACTCGTGTGGGTTCCGGTCCTTTCCCGACCGAACTGGGTTGTGAAGTGGGTGAGCATCTGGCCAAGAAAGGCCATGAGTTCGGTGCTACCACGGGTCGTGCCCGTCGTTGTGGTTGGTTCGATGCGGTGGCTTTGCGCCATGCCGTGCAGGTCAACAGTATTTCCGGGCTCTGCCTGACCAAGCTTGATGTCATGGATGGCCTGGAAAAGATTCAGGTTTGTGTGGGTTACCGCAATGCAGAGGGCGAGCTGAGTGCCAGCCCGGTGGACGCCGAAGATTACGAAGCGCTTCAACCGATCTATGAGGAGCTGCCCGGATGGAGCGAATCGACCATCGGCGCGCAATCAATCGATGCGTTGCCTGCTAATGCGCAATCCTATATCAAGCGCATTGCCGAGTTGGTCGGCGCACCTATCGATATTGTCTCAACGGGTCCGGACCGCAAGGAAACAATCGTTTTACGTCATCCTTTCGCCGAATAATGTCATCTTCACGATAAAAAAAGAGGGGCCTAGGCCCCTCTTTTTTTATTTCTCAAAACTTCACTATAAAATCACACTGATTCGGCTACTCTATAATCCTTTTAGCCCTTTCACGCTCGATTGGAGAGCCCCATGAGCAAAAACTGGAATCGTAAAGACCCTCACGCCGACCGCGAAGCGCGTAATTACGATAATCCGATTCCCAGTCGCGAGCTGATAATGCAGCACCTCGACGAGCGTGGAGCCCCCGCAGCTCATCGGACTCTGTGCAAGGAGCTGGGCCTGGCCGAAGAAGGGCAGCAGGAAGCGCTTCAGTTTCGTTTACGGGCCATGTGCCGTGATGGACAGCTGGTACAGAATCGTAAGGGCAGCTTCGGCCTGATGAGCAAGATGGATCTGATTCCCGGCCGGGTTCAGGGACACAAGGATGGTTATGGTTTTCTGGTGCCCGATGCAGGCGGTGACGATCTGTTCCTCAGTCATGGCCAGATGCGCCGCTTGTTCGATGGTGATCGGGCGGTGGTCAGGGTGGCTGGCGTTGATCGTCGAGGTCGCCGAGAGGGGCAATTGGTCGAAGTACTGGAACGTAATACGCAGGCGTTGGTAGGGCGCTATTTTGAGGAGAACGGGAGTGCTTTTGTGGTGCCGGACAATCCGCGCCTGGGGCACGATGTGCAGATTGCCGACTCCAGCCTGAAAGTTCGACAGGGCCAGTTTGTGATGGTGGATATTACCGCGCAACCGGGCAAGCATACGGCTCCCAAAGGTGTTGTTAAAGAGGTGCTGGGGGATCATATGGCGCCGGGGATGGAGATTGACGTTGCTTTGCGCTCCCATCAGCTACCGCATCAATGGCCCGATGAAGTGCTGGATCAGATTAAAAGTTTCAGTGAAACCGTGACTGAGAGCGATAAAGAGTCACGGGTGGACTTGCGTCAATTACCGCTGGTCACCATCGATGGTGAAGATGCCCGGGATTTTGATGATGCCGTGTATTGCGAGGCCAAACGTGGCGGAGGCTGGCGGCTCTATGTGGCCATAGCGGATGTCTCCCATTATGTTCAGGTCAATACGGCGCTGGATGAAGAGGCGCAGAACCGGGCTACTTCGGTGTATTTTCCCGGTCAGGTGATCCCCATGCTGCCGGAAATTCTTTCCAATGGCCTGTGTTCATTGAATCCTCTGGTTGATCGTTTGGCGATGGTTTGTGAAATGACCATCAGCGCCAAAGGAAAGTTGAGTGGTTATCGTTTTTATGAGGCCGTTATTCAATCCCATGCGCGACTGACCTACACTCAGGTGGGTTGTGTGCTGGAGAGTCCGGCGTCGAGAGAGGGTAAGCAGCTAAGCAAGGAGCTGCATCATCTAATGCCACATCTGCGTGACCTGTTTGCGCTCTACAAAGTGCTGCGCCAGAGTCGCGAGCAGCGCGGTGCAATCGATTTTGAAACCGTGGAGACCCGCATACTGTTTGGCGAAGAGCGTAAGATCGAGCGCATCGTGCCGACCCAGCGAAACGAAGCCCATAAACTCATCGAGGAATGCATGCTGTGTGCGAATGTGGCAACGGCACGCTTCCTGGAAAAGCTGGATGTGCCGGCGCTCTATCGGGTCCACCCTGGGCCGAAAAAAGAGAAGCTCGAGAACTTGCACAAATTTCTCGGAGAGCTGGGCCTTAGCCTGCCCGGTCGCGATACCCCTGAACCCCGTGATTATCAGCAGTTGCTGGAGCAGGTGAAGGATCGCCCCGACGCCCATATGATTCAGTCGATGATGCTTCGCTCGCTCGGTCAGGCAACCTACACCCCCAGCAACGATGGTCATTTTGGTTTGGCTTACAGCGCCTACAGTCACTTTACTTCGCCGATTCGACGTTACCCCGACCTGCTGGTACATCGCGCCATTCGCTTTATGATTCGTTCCAGCGCTCAGGGCGCGACCGAAAGCGGTGAGCGTCGTTCCAATGTGTTTGCGCGTCTCAAGGATGCTATTCAGCCTCGGGGTGAAATGGCGGTGGTCGGTCGAGTGAAGGGGGCCGAGTTACTGAAACAGTCTCAGATCTACCCCTATGATCTGCCGCGGATGCTCTCTTTGGGTGAGCATTGCTCGATGGCCGAGCGCCGTGCCGATGAAGCGGTACGAGATGTGGAAGCCTGGCTTAAATGCGAATACATGCAGTCCCATATTGGCGAAACCTATCCCGGGGTGGTGACCGCCGTGACCGGATTCGGGTTGTTTGTCGAGCTGGAGGATATTTTTGTCGAGGGTCTGGTACACGTTACCGGGCTGAGTAACGACTACTATCATTTTGATCCGGCTCACCAGCGTCTTACGGGTGAGCGTAGCGGTGTCAGTTATCGTCTGGGCGATGAGCTGATGGTCAAGGTGGTCCGGGTTGATCTGGATGAGAAGAAGATCGATTTCGAGCTTGCCGATGGTAAACCGCCCAAGCGCGGTAAAAAATCCCGTTCGGCCAGTGGTAAAAGTGCGCGAGGAAAATCGGACGCTAAAAAAACTGGAGGGCGTACCGGAAATAAAACCGGTAAGCGCAGTGCCTCGTCACGGAGTGCGACTCGCCCCGCGGGTGAGCTTGTTAGTGAGGGCGGGAAAAAGAAATCGTCAAAGCCAAAGTCATCGAAAAGTAAGGTGCGCCGTTCAGCGCGTAAAAAGACCAGTCGCTAGTCGCTATGGTTGCGAAACAACGGGCTCGGGTATGAGCGTAACGCAGTGTGTGAGGGGATTATTGTTGTGAGTAGTGAAATCAGTTTCGGGATCCATGCCGTCGCTTCCATGCTGGATAACCATCCTGAACAGATTCAGGAATTAATACTGCAGCGAGGCAAACGAGGTGGACGCATCGATGAGCTGTTACTGCGTGCGGAGCAAGCAGGCATTCGTATCAGTTACAAAGACAAACGCTGGATGGATGAGCAGCTGGACGGAGTGCATCAGGGGGTCGCAGCCAGGGTGGCGATGTTGCAGGCGGGCAATGAGAAGCGTCTCGAGCAGATTCTTGATGCGCTGGATGAACCGCCGTTGTTGCTGATACTCGATGGCATCACCGACCCACACAATCTTGGCGCCTGTTTGCGTAGCGCCGATGCGGCGGGTGTGCACGCCGTCATTTCGGCCAAGGACCGTTCTGCTCCTCTGAATGCCACGGTACGCAAGGTGGCTTGCGGAGCGGCCGAAGTCACCCCTTATATTGCAGTGACGAATCTGGCTCGGACCATGAAAGCCTTGCAGCAGCGGGGTGTCTGGATCACAGGAACCGCCGGCGAAGCCACCGAATCGTTGTTCGAACTCGATATGACTGGCCCATTGGCGCTGGTGATGGGGGCTGAAGGCAAGGGGATGCGCCGCCTTACTCGAGAGCATTGTGACCGTCTGGCGTATTTGCCAATGGCGGGTGAGGTGAGCAGTTTGAATGTATCGGTGGCGACCGGGGTGTGTTTATTTGAGGCAGTTCGCCAACGTAAAACCTGACTGTCACAGCGAAAGTAGGGGAGCAGAGGATGCGCGCAGTTATTGTTGATGAAGGGACCCTGGCGGCAGGTGATCTGGACCTGTCTCCCCTGTTGGAGACGGATGCCCGTTGGCAACGTTATCCCAAGACTGCCCCGGGGCAGTTGGCCGAACGTATTGCCGGAGCGGAGATTGTGCTCTCCAACAAGGCGATGCTGGATCGGGAGCTGATCATGGCTAATCCTCAGTTGCGTTACATCGGCGTGCTGGCTACCGGAACCAATAATGTTGATCTGGAGGCGGCCCGGGAGCAAGGTGTCGCGGTGACCAATGTCACCGGCTATGGTGCGCCGAGCGTGGTTCAGCATTGTTGGTCGCTGATCCTGTCCCTGGCGACACGTCAGGGGCTCTATCATCGCGATGTTATGGCCGGGCGCTGGCAGTCCAGCGACAGCTTTTGCTTGCTGGATTATCCCATCATGGAGTTGGCGGATAAGACGCTGCTACTGGTGGGTTATGGTGAACTGGGGAAAGGCGTCGCTACCATTGCGAAAGCGTTTGGTATGCGAGTGGTCGTTGCCAATACCCCAGGTTCCCCCAATCAAAGCCCGGAACGGCCGTCACTGGACGATGCGCTCGGCGAGGCGGATGTGGTGAGTCTGCACTGCCCGCTGACCGAGCACACTCAGAATCTGATCGATGCTCGCCGCTTGTCTTTGCTGAAACCCTCGACGCTGTTGATCAATACGGCGCGAGGAGGCTTGGTGGATGAAGCGGCTCTGGCGCAAGCATTGCGCACCAGGAGTCTGGCAGGGGCCGGGTTTGATGTGCTGAGCACTGAGCCGCCGCGGCAAGGTAATGCCTTGTTGGCGGGCGATATTCCCAATCTGATCCTGACGCCTCATAGCGCCTGGGGCAGTCGCGAGGCGCGTCAACGGCTGGTCAATATCGCCGCCGACAACCTAAAAGCGTACCTTGCCGGGGAATCCCGCAACCGCTTGGTCTGAGTGCCAGGTTCGAGCGCTCCTCACCCCGCCAAGGCTGGGCGCTTCAGGCCGTTTCGAGGCTTGCATGTTGCTTGCCAAATCACTAGAATGCGCGGTTCCTTGAAAGGAATCCAGAGAGAAGTCAGTATGAAGTACCGCTTTGGCGGCAACTTCTTCTCTGGGCGCTCTCTGTTTTTCTCCTTGCCTTACCGACGGGATGGTCCCGCTCCGGGAGGCTATAACCCGTAAGGAGCATTTATGCGTCATTATGAAATTGTATTTCTGGTGCACCCCGATCAAAGCGAGCAGGTTAACGCTATGGTCGAGCGCTACACCAAGCTGATCGAAGAGGACAGCGGCAAAATCCACCGTCTGGAGGATTGGGGTCGTCGTCAACTTGCTTACCCTATCAACAAAATCCACAAGGCCCATTACGTGCTCATGAACGTTGAGTGCAGCAATGAAGCTCTGGATGAGTTGAACAGCAACTTCCGCTTTAACGATGCCGTTATTCGTAGCATGGTTATCCGCCGCAACGAAGCCGTTACCGAGCCTTCCGATATCCTCAAGGCTGAAGAAAGCCGCAGCGAGCGTCGTGACGATCGTCGTGACAACCGTGAAGGATCTCGCCAAGAGAAGCCGGCTGCTGAACCTGCCGCCAGTACTGAAACAGCTGAAAGTACTGAAGCTGCTGCAGACCAAGAAACTGCTAGCGAAGCCTAATCGGTTCTACCGGTTTTCCAACGAATATTAGTTAAAGAAAAGGAGACGTCGCCATGGCACGTTTTTTCCGTCGCAGAAAGTTCTGTCGTTTTACCGCTGAAGGGACAACCGAGATCGATTACAAGGATCTCAACACCCTGAAGGCTTATGTGTCTGAAACTGGCAAGATTGTACCTAGCCGTATCACTGGCACCAAGGCCAAGTACCAGCGTCAGCTGGCTACTGCCATCAAGCGCGCACGTTACATTGCGTTGCTGCCTTACACCGACGCCCACTAATTAGCGGTCGTTTCGGGGAATATTGATAATGCGAAGCCTCGCTGAATTGATCATGAAAGGGCGTCTGCAGGCCTGTGCGATTGCACTGGTGGCCGCCGCAGTGCCGCTGTTTTTCTGGTTAAGCTCGGCCGTGATCGCCCTTGTGGTGTTGCGTCGAGGCTGGAACGCTGGGCTGGAAGTGCTGATTGCAGCATTGATACCCGCCGGTTACTGGGCGTTGCAGGGGAACCCTGCAGCATTACTCGCAATCAGCGCAGGAGCGGTTCTGGCAGCGGTGCTGCGAGCCACGGTTTCCTGGCGTCAAACCCTGTTGCTGGCCCTGGTGGTTGGTGCTGTACAGGCGCTGATGGTGCAGTCGTTAATGCCCGATAGCATTGCGGAGCTGAGTAAACAGGCCCACGAGATTGTGGCTACCCAACTGACCGCTGGTGGCGATAGCGCTGCATTGGACGACCTTCTGGATCGTCTGCAGATGTTACTGCCGTTTGTCATGGTGGGTGTTATAGCCTGGGCTTACCTGTTGTTTGCGGTCGCATCGGTGGTGCTGGCGCGCTACTGGCAAGCACTGCTCTACAACCCCGGTGGTTTCCAGGAAGAGTTCTACCAGTTGCGGATTCCAGGTCTTTGGGCCTTGGTCTTGGCGGCGGTGATTCTCGCTGGTGCCCAGTTATCGCCTTTGCTGGCAACCATGATACCGATCGCTTCGGTACCCCTGTTTGTCGCCGGACTGGCGTTACTGCACGGGCAATTGGTGATGCGAAAGATGTCCAGAATCTGGATCTATGCGCTTTATCTGTTGCTGCTGGTTGCAACGCAAATTATCTACCCCCTGATTGTACTGATGGCGTTATTGGACAGTTTGTTTGACTTCAGAGGCCGCGGGGCAAAACCCCAAGTCTGAGTCGAACAACGACTTGACATAGATTAGAGGTAAACGAGATGGAAATTATTCTGCTCGAAAGAATTTCAAACCTGGGTGATCTGGGTGACAAGGTAAATGTGAAAGCCGGCTACGGCCGTAACTTTCTGATCCCTTTTGGCAAGGCGGTTCCTGCGACTGCTACCAACGTGGCTGAGTTTGAAGCCCGTCGCGCCGAACTGGAAAAAGTAGCGGCTGAGAAAAAGGCTACTGCTGAAGCGCGCGCTGAGAAGCTGGCTGCTGTTGAACTTAACATCGAAGCCAAAGCGGGCGATGAAGGTAAGCTGTTTGGCTCTATCGGCACTCGTGACCTGGCTGATGCTATCACCGCCGCTGGTGTTGAAGTGAGCAAGGCTGAAGTGCGTTTGCCGGAAGGCGTTATTCGTCAGTTGGGCGAATTCGACGTCGACCTGCAGCTGCACAGCGACGTGACCGCTACCGTTAAGGTAACGATCACCGCCGCCTAAGATCGATTTATTCGATTGATGAAGCACCTTCACGCTTGAGCGTGAAGGTGCTTTTTTGTGTCTGCTCCCTATGCCAGAATAACCTTTCCCCAAACAGGTGCGATGATTGTGAGCGAAAGTATTCCCCAGGAATTTCCCGGATTTGACGAACAGGTCGTATCCCTGAAAACTCCGCCCCACTCCGTCGAGGCAGAGCAATCGGTATTGGGCGGCCTATTGCTGGACAATAATGCCTGGGAAACCGTATCTGACAAGCTGGTGGAAACCGACTTTTATAACCCGTCCCACCGAACCCTGTACCGTATGATCGCTGAGTTGGTGGCGGAGAGTGAACCTTTCGATCCGCTGACCCTGTCAGAGCGACTCGACAGCCACGGTGAGCTGGATAAGGTGGGTGGTCTCGCCTACCTTACCGAGCTGGTGCAGAGTACCCCGAGTATTTCCAATATTCGTGCCTATGCCGAGATCATTTTTGAACGCTCGGTGATGCGCAAGTTAATCAAAGCCAGTACCCAGATCGCCGATCGTGCCTACAATCCGGAAGGTCGTAACAGTACCGAATTGCTCGATGAAGCCGAGCGAGAAGTGTTCCAGATTGCCGAATCCCGGCCCAAGAGCGGGGGGCCGGTCGAAGTTAAGGAGTTGTTGGGTAAGGCGATTGACCGTATCGATCAGCTGTTTAACAGCGGCGGTGGCTTGACAGGCTTGACCACCGGTTTTACCGATCTCGACGAGATGACATCCGGTTTGCAGCCTTCGGATATGATTATCGTGGCCGGACGACCCTCCATGGGTAAGACCACCTTTGCCATGAACCTGGTTGAGAACGCCTTGCTTAACAGCGACAAAACTATGTTGGTGTTCAGCCTTGAAATGCCCGCCGATCAGCTGGTCGCTCGTATGCTCTCTTCCCTGGGTCGCATCGATGCCACACGTATGCGAGCAGGATCCTTGGAAGACGAAGATTGGCCCAAGCTAACCTCGGCCGTGACAATGCTCAATGATAAAAAGCTGTTGATCGATGACACCGCCGGTATTAGTCCCTCTGAAATGCGCTCTCGGGCACGTCGTGTGGTCCGTGAGCACGGAGATCTGGGCCTGATCATGATCGACTACCTGCAGCTGATGCAGATCCCGGGTGGCGGTGAAAACCGTACCAATGAAATCTCGGAGATATCTCGCTCATTGAAGGCAATCGCCAAGGAATTTGAAGTACCGGTAGTGGCCCTGTCGCAGCTTAACCGTTCTTTGGAAAACCGACCGAACAAGCGCCCGGTTAACTCTGACCTGAGGGAATCCGGAGCGATCGAGCAGGATGCGGATGTCATCATGTTTGTCTATCGCGACGAGGTGTATAACCCGGATACCGAATTTAAAGGTGTGGCCGAGATTATTATTGGCAAGCAACGTAATGGACCTATCGGTACCGCGCGTATGGCTTTTGTCGGCAAGTACACCCGTTTCGAAAACCTGGCGCCAGGGGCATACGACGGCTACGGCTTCGAGTAGATCGATTACTGACCCCAATCATCGGGTTTGGCAAATATCCACAGGCGAGGCCGGCGATCGTCAGGGTTGCTGATCAGAGGTTTATTATTGTTATCGGTGATCAGGTAAATCCTGGTGGCATCGGCCGCGATCCCTTCCGCTACCCCGTACTGGCTTTGAAACCGTTGATCCGGAGCCAGTTCGGTATGAGCATAACTCCAGCAACGTCGCTGTTGAAAGTCGGCCCCACGCTGGCAAACGCGAAAAAGGTTCCGTTCCAGGGTATAGAGCCAGGGCGCTTCGTACCATAAGCCGGAAAAGTCAGGGTTACGGCCGGCAATCGGAGGTTGCGGTGGCAAGGGGGTGAGGCGCAGACTGACATGCCAGCTGGACTGATCATAATTCAGTTGCAGCAATCCTCGCTGATCCCGTTCCGCCGCTAACAATAAATGGGCCTGATTCCAGCTAATGCCCTCCAGACCCGCATTGGGCTCTACCAATAAGTGGTCGACACCAACCAGATCCTGTTGAGGCAATGCCAGCCATTGCATGGTGTCGGGTTTGATCTGCAGGACATCATGGAACTGTTCGCTGAGCAAATACAAAGAGTCGTTCTGGCAGCTAATGCCCTCCCAATCGAAGCGGCGTCCGCTGACCAATGCCTGGGCCCGGTCCTTCAGGGTTTCCTGTTCAGGCGCGGGGGGCGATTGCAGGGATCGAAACAATCCGATGGTGGAGGTGACTTTTTGCGGGTTGAACTCGATGCGAAAGATCTGTTGGTCATGGCGGTCAGAGAGGGTTAGGAGCTTCCCATTGCACCATGCAAGCCCTGAAGGTTGCAGGTCTGGAACAGCAGCATCGATTGGCAAGCTGTGCAGAAGTTGCAACGGAGGGTGAGCGGCCTGTGCGTGCAGGCCTGGTAGCCAGAGGCTTGACAATAGTGACAAGGAAAGCCATCGGGATAGATTCATTATGCCAGCCAGCGATCGAACAGTTCGTCGATTTGTGCCGTCTCCAACGGCAGGTTGAGTGAACTATTGAACTGCGCCTGACGCATCTGTTGCTCAAAGTCACTGTTGGACTGCTCACTCATTGCGATCAATGGAATGGTCGGCAGGCCTTCACTTTGATGCCAGCGTCGAATCCGTTGGGCAATGTCAAAACCGTCCTGTCCTTGGCTGGAACAATCGACGATGACCAGACGGTAATCACCACTGCGCAAGCTGTCCAGCGCCTGGTTGGCACTGATGGCAACGCCGGCCTGCAGTTGACGGGCCTCGGCCAAGTGCTGGATCTGCTGGCCGCGTGAGGCCTCCTGAGTGACCACCAGTAAGGATTCGTTGCGGGGTGTCGCAGGCTCTTCCCGGGGAGGAATCAAGTGGTTATGAAGCTCCTCGGCCAGAGTGGTACGCAGGGTGTAGTTGGCAACGGGCTTGGTGAGAATTCGGGCAATGCCGGCGTTGCGAGAAATCAGTTTGCTGGGTGTATTGCTAATGCCGGTCAGCATGACAATGACCAGATCGCTAAAGTTGGAATCTTCCTTGATGCGGGTTGCCAGTTCCATGCCGGTCATGCCTGGCATATTGTGATCAAGTATCACTAAATCGAACGGGCTGTTGAGGTGTGCTTTGGTCCGTAGCAGAGCCAATGCCTCCTTGCCATCGGGGCAGGGATTGACTTCCATACCAAGGGCCAGGCATTGTTGGGTAAGCACCTTGAGGCAAGTGTCATTGTCATCCACAACCAGTGCGCGAACCCCTGAAAAATCATAGGTTTCGGTGGTTAACGCAGCATCATCATTGTTCACATAGGGCAGGATAAACCAGTATCGACTACCCACACCGGAGGTGGACTCGATGCCCATCGTGCCGCTCATCTGGTTGATGACATGACGGGATACCAGTAGCCCCAAAGAATACTCGGCGCTATTGCTGTCAAGAAAGTTGTGGGTGTCGATACGAGTGTTGAGCAAGAAATTACGCTCGTCTTCACTAATACCCTCGCTGCTGTCTTTAACCGAGAACAGAATGCGTGGTTGCTGACTGGACGAATCCAGGGTAACGGATAACAGTACTTCACCTTTCTCTGTGGTGCGGAAGGACTGAGCCAGCATTGCCAGTAAAACATGCTTGAGTCGGACCGGGTCCCCATTGAGTGAATCAGGAATGCCGAGTTGAACGTAGCTAATCAGCTCTATGCCGCGTTGCTCTGCTGTTACCCGGTACTGGTCCAGGCAGGAATCGATAAGGCCGTGCAGGTCAAAACGAACATCGCTTAGGGTCATTTTTCCCGTTTCAAGTTTGCTGATGTCCTGTACTTCGTTCAACAGATTAAGCAGATCATTACCGGAATTATGAATGGTGCTTACATAATCCTTTTGTTTTGGGGTCAGGCTGCTCTCAATCAGCAGTTCACTCATGCCCAAAATACCATTCATAGGACCACGTAAGTTGTGGCTAATTTTAGAAAGAAGCTCACTTTTTGCAATCGCCGAGGCATTGCGTATGTTTTGCTCCTGTTGTTGCAGTTTTTGTTCTTTGCGCAGTAATCGGTGGCGCTTGGTGAATACCCAGGATTCACCGATGAGAGTCAAGCTGGCGATACTGATCGTTGACCAATTCAGGGTTTGGGTATCGATTCGGAGCAAGCCCAGAATGGCAATAAAATTAATGGCAGCAGCGACGGCAAAAGGACTTTGTGCGAGAAACAGTTCGGTGGCGCAGGGATACCCTTTTCGAATGTAGTAGATGGTGGCCAGAAAAACACCGATGGCTGATAGCGTTGCGATAAAAATCGCCGCGGTCATTGGGAAACTATCACTTAATAGCAGCGATAGAGGCGCGCTCAGAAGCGGCATTCCCACCAATAGGCGAAAAGCTTGATCAATCAGGGGCTGGGTATGTACGGTGTCGAAAAAACGCCGAATCAACTGCGAGCCTATGGCCGTGCCAAGCAACAGACACAGAATATAAACCTGCTCTTGCAGCCCCGGCCAATAGGGGAAGTAGGCGGCCAGCAACCCTTGCCAGCAGGCCTGGAACAGTAATCCGATCACCATAAACAGGGCCAGATAGAGGAAGCTGCGATCGCGAAAACTGAACCAGCACAGCAGGTTATAAATGGCCGTGCCAAGAAACAGGCCAAAGAGCAAGCCGCTGGCCCAATGACTGGTATCCTTATTGCCAATTAACTGGTCGGCAGAGGCCAGGCTAAGGCCGATATTGAGAGCCCGTTTGGAAGCCAGTCGCAGGTACACTTCCTGTACTTGCTGGCCGGGCTCGAGTTGTAGCGGAAAGATAAAATTGCGCGAGTTAATCGGCCGTGTCGGATAAGGGTGATTGGCACCGGTTTGGGTCGCTAGCCAGCCTTGCTGGCTGGGTTGAAACAGCTGGATGTCGCTGACGTCGGGAGGAGAAACCACCAGATAAGGGGCTTGGCTTCCCGCAGGAATCAGCAGGCGGATACGAATCCATAGGGCCGCATCGGTCAAACCCAGACGCAGGTTTTCCTGACGGGAGGGTGAAAAACGGTTGATGTAATACTGGGAAACCAGTTCATCGATGGATACGTTGGCGCTGTGGTCAACATAGGTATCGACGCTGCCCACCAAGTTGAATTGAAAACTGCCGGCGGGTAACTCCACGTTGGCTGTGGAGAGGCTGGATAGAGATATCAGCAGCGAAAACAAGGCGCTGGCTAACAGTCTATGAATAGTACTCACCTGTGGTTTCATCCCTGACACGGCAATACTCCGGGCTGTTGAACAATTGATTATATCCAAATCCCGAAGGGAGTCTAAGGGCGCCGACGGTGATGTATACCGGTGCCCTTATTCGGTCTGATCAGCCTTACGTCTGGGTTTCTTCCCGGGCGATGGCTCGCCAGGCAATATCGCTGCGATAGAAGACACCTTCCCAGCTGATTTTCTGCGCCAGTTGATAGGCGCTTTGCTGGGCCTGGGCAACACTGTTACCGAGTGCTGTGGCGCAGAGTACCCGTCCACCATTGGTCACTACATTGGCCTCGTTC
This sequence comes from Aestuariirhabdus haliotis, assembly GCF_023509475.1. NCBI lineage: Bacteria > Pseudomonadati > Pseudomonadota > Gammaproteobacteria > Oceanospirillales > Aestuariirhabdaceae > Aestuariirhabdus > Aestuariirhabdus haliotis. The sequence continues at coordinate 87,866 of NZ_JAKSDZ010000009.1, forward strand.
AATTCGGTGCCGGCGTGAAATACTTTGCCATGCTCGCTGGTCGCCTCATCCAGGCCAGAAATGACAGACCCCTTGGCATAGCTGGAGGGATAACCTCCGGCGGCTAATACTACCCCTACGCTGGCGCGAGGATCCCAGTCGGCCTTGGCAGTATCAAGGCGTTTCTCCAGCGCCGCCTGGCAGAGTTCAACCAGGCTGGACTTGAGGCGCAGCATGATGGGTTGGGTTTCCGGGTCGCCGAAACGGCAGTTGTATTCGATCACCTTGGGGGCACCCTGGGCGTCGATCATCAAACCGGCATAGAGAAAACCGGTGTAGTCGTTCCCTTCAGCCGCCATACCCTGAACGGTCGGTATAATCACCTCATCCATCACCCTCTGGTGTACCTCGGGGGTAACTACGGGCGCCGGGGAATAGGCGCCCATGCCGCCCGTGTTGGGTCCGGTATCACCATCGCCAACGCGTTTGTGATCCTGGCTGGTCGCCATGGGCAGAATATTCTTGCCATCGACCATCACGATAAAGCTGGCTTCTTCGCCAGTAAGAAATTCCTCGATCACGACGCGGCAGCCCGCATCGCCAAAGGCGTTACCGGACAGCATATCGCGCACCGCATCTTCGGCCTGAGCAAGGGTCTCGGCGACGATAACGCCCTTGCCGGCTGCCAGGCCATCGGCCTTGACCACGATCGGCGCGCCGACCTGTTGCAGGTACGCCAGCGCCGGTTCGACCTCGGTAAAATTCTGGTACGCAGCCGTAGGTATCTGGTGACGAGCCAGGAAATCTTTGGTAAACGCCTTGGATCCCTCGAGTTGGGCCGCGCCCTGGCTTGGGCCAAAGCAGGCGAGACCGCGGGCCTCGAAGTAATCGACAATGCCATCCACCAAAGGCGCTTCCGGCCCCACAATGGTCAACCCAACCCGGTTTTGCTCGGCGAAATCGGCCAATGCCTGCTGGTCGCCAACCTGGATAGCAACATTACTCAGGCCCGGCTCATTAGCTGTGCCAGCGTTACCCGGAGCAACGAAAACCTGTTCCACCTGTGGATCCTGAGCCGCTTTCCAGGCCAGGGCGTGTTCACGACCACCACTTCCAATAACCAGAATATTCATCATGATCCCCTTAGTGACGGAAGTGGCGCATGCCGGTGAATACCATGGCCATACCGGCCTCATTGGCGGCGTCGATCACTTCCTGGTCACGCATTGAACCGCCGGGTTGTACGACCGCACTGATGCCCGCGTTGGCGGCTGCATCGATGCCATCCCGGAAAGGGAAGAAGGCGTCGGAGGCCATCACGGAGCCTTTGACCTCAAGGCTTTCGTCGGCGGCCTTGATGCCGGCAATGCGAGCACTGTAGACCCGGCTCATCTGGCCGGCGCCGACACCGATGGTTTGTCCGTTGCGGGCATAAACGATGGCGTTGGACTTAACAAACTTGGCGACTCGCCAGGCGAACAGCAGATCATTGAGTTCGCTGGGGCTCGGCTGGCGCTCGGACACTACCTTGAGGTCCTGGGCGGTGACGCTGCCCAGATCGTTGTCCTGAACCAGTAAACCACCGTTGACACGCTTGTAGTCAAAACCGGCGATGCGTTCAGCAGGCCATTGGCCACATTCCAGCAGGCGAACATTCTGCTTTTGCGCCAGGACTTCGGCCGCAGCGCTACTGATGCTGGGGGCAATTATTACCTCGACGAACTGACGATCGATGATCGCCTGGGCCGTGCCGGCATCCAGCTCGCGGTTAAAGGCAATAATACCGCCAAACGCCGAAGTAGGATCGGTTTGATAGGCCAGCAGATAAGCGTCCAGCGGGGTCTCCCCCAGGGCAACGCCACATGGGTTGGCATGCTTGACGATAACGCAGGCGGGCTCGTCAAACGACTTGACGCATTCCAGGGCGGCATCGGTGTCGGCGACATTATTAAAGGAGAGCTCCTTGCCTTGCAGTTGTTTGGCTGTGGCCACACTGGCCTCGCCGGGGTTACTCTCAACATAGAACGCGGCACGCTGATGAGGATTTTCGCCGTAGCGCATATCCTGGGCTTTGTTCAGCTGGGAATTGAAGGTGCGCGGGAAGGAATCAACCGTCTCACCCTGAGTCCGGCAACCCAGGTAGTTGGCGATGGCACCGTCATAACCTGCGGTGTGTTCAAAGGCCTTTACCGCCAGATCGAAGCGGGTGACCTGGCTGAGGCCATCGCTGTTCTGGTCGAGCTCATCCAGAATCGGCTGATAATCGGAGCTGTTGACCACGATGGCGACAAAATTGTGGTTCTTGGCGGCGGCTCGAACCATGGTCGGGCCACCGATATCAATGTTCTCGATCGCCATAGGCAGATCGCAATCGTCACGGGCGATGGTGGCTTCGAACGGGTAGAGATTGACCACAACCATATCGATGGGCTGGATACCATGCTGCTGCATGACCTCATCATCCTGACCACGGCGTCCGAGTACGCCACCGTGTATTTTCGGGTGCAGGGTTTTAACCCGACCATCCATCATTTCGGGGAATCCGGTGTAGTCTGATACTTCCACCGCAGGAATGTCGTTCTCGGTCAGCAGGCGGAAGGTGCCGCCAGTAGAAAGAATCTCTATGCCGCGTTGGTGCAAACTCTGGGCAAATTCCACGATGCCGGATTTATCGGAAACACTGATCAGTGCTCTGCGAACGGGGAGGATGTTGTGTTCAGCCATAGTCTTATAGTTCGATAAAGTTGATAAGGACGAAGAAAGGGGTGTCGGTAACGTAAAAAGGCGGATTAGTGATAATCCGCCTTTTGCTTAATCGTTGTTTAAAGCAAACCGTACTGCTTGAGCTTTTTGCGCAGGGTGCCTCGATTCAATCCCAGCATGATCGAGGCTTTGGTCTGGTTGCCCTTAACGTTGGCCATAACCACTTCCAGCAGCGGCGCTTCGACCTCGGACAACACCATCTGGTAGACGTCGGTGACAGACTGCCCTTCCAGGTGCGCAAAGTAGTTAACCAGGGCATTCTCGACGCAGTCACGCAGAGTCTCACCCTGCTCGGCGGGTTGCTGGGTCAGGTGCTGGCGCAGATTCACGTCCGACGGTGACATCTGTTCGTTCGGGGCTAGTTCAGGTGCAGTCATGCCGCAATTTCCTCATTGTTAATTAAGTGTTCACAGAACTGCAGAACACTTTCGCACTGGGCTTGAGCACTATCGAGTCGGACAAAATCCCGTCGAAACGCGCTACCGCCTGGCTGTGGGTTGGTATACCAGGCGACATGCTTACGTGCGATGCGCACGCCCAGATATTCGCCGTAAAAGGCGTGAATACTGTTCAGATGCTCGAGCAGTATGGACTGGAACTCTTGCGTGTCGATGGTGCCCAGGGAGGTGCCGGTACTCAGGTAATGGTTAATTTCGCGGAAAATCCAGGGCCGGCCGTGGGCTCCGCGTCCAATCATTACACCGTCAGCACCGGTGTAGTCGAGAACAGACCTGGCATCGGCCGGGCTGTTAATGTCTCCGTTGGCGATGACCGGAAGGGACACCGCCTGTTTGATATTGGCAATGGTGTCGTATTCCACCTCGCCCTTGTAAGCGCAGGCTCGTGTGCGGCCATGCACCGCGATGGCTCGAATGCCACTGTCTTCGGCAATGCGGGCGATCGTGACCCCGTTACGATGTTCGGGACTCCAGCCGGTACGGATCTTGACCGTAACGGGCACGTTGACCGCGTTGACCACCGACTGCAGGATATCGCGCACCAGCGGTTCATCACGCAGCAAAGCAGAGCCGGCGGCCTTGTTGCAGACCTTCTTGGCCGGGCAACCCATATTGATGTCGACAATCTGTGCCCCCAGGCGAACGCTCTCCTGGGCGGCCTGGGCCATCATCTGTGGATCACTGCCCGCGATCTGTACCGAGCGAGGTTCGCTCTCTCCCTGATGATTAAGGCGCAGCTGGGACTTGCGGGTTTTCCACAGGCGCTGGTCACTGGTGACCATTTCAGAGACCACTAACCCCGCCCCGAGTCGCCGGCACAGCAGGCGAAAAGGCTGATCTGTTACCCCGGCCATAGGGGCCAGAACAACGGGGTTTTCAATCTGGTAAGGACCTATTTCAAACACTTGTCAGTCGCCGCATCATCAGCAGAGGTTAGAATTTTGGGTTCTAGCGGCAGGTCAGCGCGGAGGAAAGCTGGTTAAAAATGAACCTGTCGCTCAGGGGGCGGTATCATACTCCCTTGGCGACAGGCGATAAAGCAAAAAATGGTCGATTTCAGATAACTTCTGGTGAAAAAATACCCAGCAAAAAGATCAGGGGATCGGGTAGAAAGCGAGACTGTAGTTGACCGCTTTCTGGCCTGGGTCAACGATCTCCAGCGCCAGGTGAATCGGCGTACGGCTGGGCATTTCGCGAGCTCCCGCCAGCTCCCCGGCCAGGTACTCATCGGGTGTGAAACGGCGGGAGGCGACCAGATTACCGGCCAGATCGGAAAAACTCAGTTCAATCGCCGGAAACGGTTGGGTATAGGTGGCCAGATTATTAATGATGGCATCGACCACCAGCGCGTTTTCGAACCGGGGGTGGCTTCTGACGACCAGGTTAGTGCCACGAATGGCGTCGATATTGACCTTGTCCGGCAAACGGCAGCCGAGCTGCTCGCAGGCGATCTGGTAATAAGGGCGAAGACTGTCCTGACGGGCCAGCTGGTCACGATCGTACCAGGCAAATTGCAGCGTCAGGGCGATTGCGGCGATCAGGCTCAAGATGGCGCTGGTGATGGTTTTCCAACGACCGGCACTGTCCGGTAGATGGAGGTTCAGTGGTTCATCGTTGAGCTCGTGAAGCACCCGTTTGTCGGCCCGCATCCCGGTCAGGCTGTTGTCAGCCGTCTTGGTTTTCGGGGTGGTTGCTGGGGCCATGGTGCTATCACCCAATGCCGACAGGCTGGAGTCGGAAAAATCGGGTTCAGCATCCAGCCCCCAGTTATCGCTGGTGTCTGGTTTGCCGGGCACTTTCTCGACCGACAGGGGTTCGGGGGACGGTTCGTGCTCTTTTTCCAGCTCTTCGAGCATCTCCATGGCCCAGCTTTCGTCGGCGGCACTGCTGTGAGCATCGACCAGATCGCTTTCGCCGGTAAAGGTACCGGTTTCTTCCGGGCTCCAGGCGTTCAGGTTCTGAAAGTCATCGCTGAGCTCAAATTCATCCTTGGCTTTTTGGGGCGGTTCACTGGGCTTTGCGGGTGCGGCTTTGGGCGCCTGGGGGGCAGCAGGTTTGGTGTTGGCACCGCTTTGCTTGGCGGGTGTCGCGCCGGGCTGACCGACAATATGATTGGTGGCCTTGAAGACATGCAGGCAGGAGCCACAGCGTACCGAGCCATTGGCTGCTTGTAGCTGGGCTCGAGTAAGGCGGAATGCAGTCTGGCATTGGGGGCAGCGGGTGACCCAGGTTTTGCTCATAGTTAACTACTTTATTGTTACGGGAGGAGATCCCTTCATCCTGATCTGTTCGAGTGTATCCAATATAGGCCCTGCAGCGCTAGTCACTGACGGGATGATCAAACGCGCTTCGTCCCATAAAGCAGAACCCAGTCACCTTTTGTTCGCGGCGGTTGCATGTCGAAGGTGGTCGCATAGGTGGCCATTACCGCATCTGCTTGCTCGATGAGAATCCCGGACAGGGCGAGTTGTCCTCCGGGTTTGATCAGGGCATCCAGAATCGGGTGCAGCTGTTGCAATGGGCCTGCGAGAATATTGGCCACCACCAGATCGGCCGTTACTCTGGGGGTGTCTTCAGGCAGGAACAGGCTCATTTTGTCGCTGGCTAACTGATTGCGCTGGAGATTATCGGCGCTGGCTTCCAGTGCCTGGGGGTCATAGTCGACACCGGTAACGTGGACCGCATCCAGCAGCAAAGCGGCAATGCCCAGAATGCCGGAGCCGCAGCCATAATCGACCAGGCTCTTTCCGGCCAGATCCTGACTGTCGAGCCATTCGAGGCACATAGCGGTGGTTGGATGAGTGCCGGTACCGAACGCCAGGCCAGGATCCAGCATTAAGTTGGCGGCCGTTGGATCGGGCACCGGCTTCCAGCTGGGACAGACCCACAAGCGTTGGCCAAAGCGCATGGGCTCGAAGTGAGTCATCCATTCGCGTACCCAGTCCTTGTCTTCCAGAATCTCGACCTGGTGCCGAGGCAGTTCCGTTGGGGTCGCCGCCTGGAGTTGCTGCAGCACAGCCTCCATATCGGCATTGGCTTCGAACAGCGCAGTCAGGCGAGTGTGATCCCACATCGGCGTGTATTCCGGGGTGGGCTCGAACAGGGCCTGATTTTTGCCATCTTCCAGGGTGACCGCGGAGGCTCCGAAGGCCAGTAGCAGGCCTTCATAGTGCTCGACGTCCGCCGGCGTAATGTCGAGTCGTAACTGCAGCCAGGCCATAGAAGCTCCATAAGGGGAAAGAATAAGAGATCGATAAGGCGGCAATTATAGGAGCACGTTGCTGCTTACTACCAGCATTCATATTGGCGTTCATTGCAAATAGACGGAGTGCTGACCACAATAAAGACTGGTTTACTGTCACGGATTGGACAAAACCCTGCCTATGAACGGACATCATTCACAAGGGCGCCTTGGCGTGTCATTAATGGTCCTGATGTTGGCCTGCCTGGTCAGCCCTGTTTATGCCCTCGAAAAAGTGACCCTGCAGCTGAAGTGGAAACACCAGTTTCAATTTGCCGGTTACTATGCCGCCATAGAGCATGGTTATTATCGGGCGGCGGGGCTTGACGTCAAGGTTCGGGAGGCGGTCGAGGGAAAAGATCCGGTTCGGTCCGTGCTGGATGGTAATGCTGAATTTGGTGTGGGAACCAGCGATTTGCTGTTGATGTTTCAGCGCGGTGAGCCGGTGGTGGTTTTGGGGGTTGTCTATCAGCATTCTCCGTTGGGCCTGATGGTGCTGCGCGATGGACCGGTTCGCAATGTGCATGATCTGGCCGGCAAACCCCTGATGATCGAACCCAACTCCGCCGAGCTTTTTGCGTTTATGGAAGAGGAGGGCATTGCCAGCACCCGTCTCGATATTGTACATCACAGCTTTGATGTGCAGGATCTGTTGTCCGGCAAGGTGGATGGACTATCGGTCTATGTCACAGACGAACCCTTCCTGCTCAAACAGGCCGGGGTGGATTATCACATTTATGAGGCATCGCAGGGAGGGATTGATTTCTACGGCGACAATTTTTTTACCACCCGAAAAATGCTGCAGCAGGCTCCGGAAACCGTAGCGGCCTTTCGGGATGCGACGATGAAAGGCTGGCGCTACGCGATGGATCATCCCGAGGAGATGGTGCAGCTGATCCTGGCCAAATACAGTACCCGGCACAGCGCTGATCATCTGCGTTTCGAAGCCCGTGAAATGCAACGTTTGCTAAGGCATGATCTGGTTGACGCCGGGTATATGAGTCGGGCTCGCTGGGAACACATCGCGAGCATTTATGAAAAGCAGGGGATGCTCAGCGATAATGTCAATCTGGATGATTTCCTGTATGACCAGATACAGCCTGAGGGAACACTGGTCCAGGCCTGGGTGTGGGTCTGGTTGATGGTGATGTTGGCCTCGTTGTTATTAATCGTGGCCTTTTATCGTTTGAATAGCCGTCTCAGAGACAGCGAACGCTGGCTGACGACGTTGTTTGACCATGCGCCGACGGCGTTGGTGCAGATCAATTCTCAGGGTTTGGTGGAGGGCTGGAGTTATCAGGCCGAGCAGGTTTTTGGCTGGCGGCGGGATGAAGTTATGGGGCGCAACATCAACGATTTTCTGGTGCCAATTGAAGAGCAGCAAGGCGTGGAAATGGTGCTGGAGGGGATGGGGGCGCGTAACGTACAACACCATGAGAACTGGAATTTGACCAAGAGTGGCCGGAAGATTTTATGCGACTGGCACAATGTGGTGTTGTCATCTGCCAGTCGGGGGCGTGTGGTGGTTTCCATGGCGATGGATATCACCGAACGTAAGCGCATGGAGGCTCGATTGCATGAGCTTGCCCACACGGACCTGTTAACCGGAGTGGCTAACAGAACGCTGTTTTATGATCAGTTTGCTCGGGCTATTCAGTTGGCGAATCGCCGTAAAGCCCAGCTCGCCCTGATGTTTGTCGACCTGGATGATTTTAAAGAGGTGAATGATCTCTATGGTCACGAGTCCGGTGATTCGGTTTTGCAAGTGACTGTTGCTCGTATTCGAGGTTGTATCCGTGGCACCGATATTCTTGCCCGTCACGGTGGCGATGAATTTGTGGTGTTGCTGGAAGATTGCGGAAATCGCGACATCATCGATGATATCGCCAGCAAAATTGTGGATGCGGTCAGTCGTCCCATTCCATTGCCCTCGGGAGCAACCGCCCAGATAGGAACCTCTATTGGTATCAGTCTTTATCCGGACAACGGAGATGATTGCGACACCCTGATGCGAGCTGCCGACCGGGCGATGTATCAGGTGAAGGCCAAGAGCAAACAGGGTTACCAGATTGGTGATGGCGAATTCGGCAGCTGAGCTGGATGGCTTGGCCAGATAGATTATGCACCTACTTTTTGTGCGCCTGGATCATCAGGTTTCTAGGGGTCAGGTGATAGTCACAAAACTCACCGACGGAAACCTGGTAACCCTGCTCTTCTAAATACAGTGCGCGGTCCAGGACCAGCCAGAGCTCCAGTGGTCGCCGGAAAAGCTGGCGTACCAGTTCGATTTTGCTGACCCGGTCGACGCGCTTGAGACCCTGTTTTTCCAAGCGATTAAAATCTATCGCCGCCTCCAGAGATATGTGCTTTTGTGCCGCCATATAATGGCAAAATTCTGCGAAGGAGCCGGCCAGAAGCTGTCGGGGGATCGGGGGGCAGTTGAGGTAGGTGTCGATGCCACGTAGCTCTCGTTGCAACAGATCGAAGCTTAAGCGCCAGTGAAATTCTTTCTCGCGCAGACGTTGTTCCCGGGCCCCGGCTGTAACCGTTTCCTGTACGCACAGGCGTAGATCATGACGGCTAAGATTCAGCATGCTTTGACGGCCCTGGTTGCTTAAGGGGGGATACTGTTCCTCCTCGATTAAGTGATAACAACAGGGCGACAGGCTGATTCGTTGCACGGCTTGTGCGTTGGCCAATTGCAGCAAACGAACGTGCAGTCGACCGCAGGCATGCAGTGCAACCGCATGTTGATAGGGTTTCAAGTGAGATAGAACATCATCGGACAGGACATCGCATTGCTGCATAGCACAGTCTGACTGATGCCGATGCGACAAACGCTCAGCTTCCTGGCAGAGATCGAATTGATACTCGAGGCTGGTCACGGCCGTGCCTTGTTGCCGGTGTAGCACTCGTCCCAGGTGCCCCTTGCCGGCGCACCATTCCAGAAAGGGTCGGCGTTCATCGGCAAGGCTGGCGCTGAATGCCGTCACCTGTTGCCATTTTCGCCCTGGCACCCGGTAGTTAAGAGGGTCGTTGGCAAGCATCGGCTGGTGGCGGGGTAACGGGTTCACCTGGGACAGGCTAAACAGCTCATCGACACCCTCGATCAAGGGGGTCAGAGCCTTAACTCGAGCCGGCATATCAGACTCCAGTTGTTGCCGGTGCGGAGTGTCCATCGCTTGCAGCCACTGGTTCAAGGCCGGGTTGTGTTGCCAGGGCAGCGAAGTTTCGGCGAAGGGGCGCAATTGCCAATAGGGTGTTAGCAAAACCAATAGATGATTAAGCCGATCAAAACGCTGTTGCAAGGTATCGCTGGGCAAAATGGATCCAGTCTCTACGGGTATAGCTGTGCATGATACGCGCAAGCTATTCGAAGGAGCTACCGTGATACTTAAGGCACCTCTGATTAATTCAGATGAACTCTGGCTTTCAGGCGATTCTGGATTCGCCTGAAAGCCCCTAGGGCAGTCCTAAAATGGTTTTTCTCGGTGTTGAAGCCCTTGTTCAGGTCTCGACATGAACGGCGAGCTTCGCCTTGATAAAAACCATTTTAGG
>NZ_JAKSDZ010000010.1 GCF_023509475.1 Aestuariirhabdus haliotis
TTTTGAAGTTTGGCATACGAAGCGTTCCTGTTTCGATGCCTGATTTTATCAAAAAACGCCTGTTTTTGAGAGTTTTTCTACAGCTTCAACGCCCAAAGCAGCGGCGAGCGATAGCGAGTCCAGCCCGCAGGGCGATGCTGCCTTTGCTTGTTATGTGTTTAGTTAAGACGCTCAACACTTTTTGCCCAAAACGTAATTGAACCATTAGATGCTTCAAAATCACCGACATATATACCAAGTGATTCGAGGCCATGCGACTTAATATCTTCGATGAACATCCCACCAGTAGCCCAAGGAAACCCCTTTTCTATCTCTAAGTCTTGAGGCCCCCAAAACCTAAGCTTGATTATCTCGTTGTCTTTCTTGAGATGCATATCTATGTAGGAGCTTAAGTTATCTTCCTCTACAAATTTGTATGAAAAGAAATCGATATCATACAAGTGTGGCGACTCTACAATTGGGTGATAAATTCGATCCATATTCACCTATACCTAACAGCTAATTATAAGGAAGAACGTCCCCTTTTCTTTTTTTGGGTCAATTCTTGTTAATTTGGTTTAAAATTTCTTTTTCGAGAAAAAATAGCAATAAAATCAATAAGCTAAAAAACCAAAAGAAGTTCGCCTCTCAGAAATTATGCCCTTTCCGCAGGCTCTGGGTGTTAAATCCTGATCTCCCTATACTATCTGGCAGCCCTTAAAAATCAATCAGTTAGCGATCAGTTTTCCTTGTACAGACGACGATTTTCCACTGTACACGGAAATAGCGAATTCAGGCGACGCTATCGGTGTGGATCAAGTGAACAATTCGTGACCTCACAGGCATCATCCGCAGTCACAAGTACCGATCTTAATCCTCTCTAAACCGGATAACTGTCGATGCAGGGCAGGTGATAATGATGTCGGATAGGTTATGGGCGGCCCAAAGCAACCGGGACGTGCTGTAGCGCGAAGCCCATGGGCAAGCGTAAATTCTGGGAAGGGGCGTTTGAGCAGAGGAACAGAAGAGAAAACAGGCCGCGTCGATGACCCAGGCAGGTCATCGACGCATAAAACCCTCACCTATTCAGGCAGACGGCTGGCCTTGAGAATTACGATATCTTCCTTGGGCACGTTCTGGAAAGAACCGCGATTTCCGGTAGGGCTGGTGACAATCTTGTCGACCACATCCATGCCTTCAATCACTTGACCAAATACGGCATAGCCCCAACCACTTCGGCTTTCGCTTTTGAAGTCCAGGTAAGGGTTGTCGTTGACGTTAATAAAAAACTGGGCGGTGGCTGAATGCGGGTCGCCAGTACGGGCCATGGCCAATGTGCCACGGGTATTTTTCAGGCCATTGTTGGCTTCGTTTTCGATCGCGCCGCGGGTTTGTTTGCGCACCAGACCGGGTTCGAAACCGCCGGCCTGAGCCATAAAGTTGGGAATGACCCGGTGAAACAGTAAACCGTCGTAGTAGCCATCATCGACATACTTGAGAAAGTTTTTGGTGCTCTTGGTGGCCTTAACGGCAAAGAGCTCGATGGTAAAATTACCGAGGCTGGTTTCCATAACCACTTTGGGGTTGTCGGCTACGGCCACGGAGGAAACTGCCAGCAACAGGGTTAGCAGCAGGGCATTAAGGCGTCGAATCATTCGAATGCTCCAGGGTTGGGTTGGTTAAGGTTTGTTCGTTGTTACGATAAGCCCCCGGAGTAACACCGGTCCATTTCTTAAAGGCACGATGGAAGGTGCTGGGTTCGGAGAACCCAATTTCGGTGGCTATTTCATTGATGGAGAGCTGGTTGCGCTCCAGATGATAGATGGCCGCATCCCGGCGCAGGTTGTCTTTGATCTCCTGGTAGGAGGTGCCTTCATCTCGCAGCCGGCGTCTGAGGGTCTGTGGCGTCAGGTGCAAACTGTCGGCGATCTGTTCGAAATCGGGAAAGGGGCGACTGAAGTCTTTGCCCAATCGGCTGCGAATCACTCCGGTGATGCTGTTGCCGTAATCGGGTTTGGCCAGCAGCATGGAAGGAGAGGTTTGCAGAAACTGCTTGAGAGTGCGTTCATCCTGCAGTATCGGCAGTTTCAGAAACTGGGCCGGAAAACGCAGCCGCGTCGCGGTGCTGGAAAAATGGTGAGGGCAGGAGAACAGGCGCCGGTATTCACCCTGGTGTTCGGGGGCCGGGTAGCTCAGTTCGACACTGTCCAGCGGAATACGTCGACCAATCAGCCAGCTGCCAAAGCGCGACCAGATCACCAGCAGGGATTCGGTCAGGTAATGCAGGGGGTCGGTTTGTTCATCAATATCAAAGGTGAGAATGGCTTGTTCTTTTTCCAGCTGCAGCTCGAAGGTGGGTGTGTCGGGAAACAGGCCGTAGAATCGGCTGGCCCGGCGCAAAGCCTGTTCCAGGGTGGTGCAATGGATAATGGCCAGGCTCATCATGGCAAAGCTGCCAGGACTGCTGGGAGCGGGGCCATAGCCACCAAATTCATCGTCCAGTTCATGCCAGATGGTGCGGATCAGGCGGGCGTATTGGGTCGCCGTTACCCGCACGCCCTGTTCTTTGATCAGTTCGGTCGGTAAGCCGGCCTGGTGCAGAATGCTTCGCGCAGAGCGTTGCTTGCGCTCGGCGCCGGCCAGTGCGGCCATAACAAAATGGTGTGGAATGGTGTGGTTCTGCATCAGTGAACGCGGTTATCTATTGGTATCGCACGGCAGTGTGTACGCTTTTGGCGCTATTGGCAACCGAAGCGCCCGTCGGGCCGTATGGGTTCATTATCTCCGATTTGTCTTCAAACTGTCACCGATCTGTCATCTTCGGGCGATAGCGTGAAGCTATGAAACAGAACTCAGCCGCTATCTACTACCGAACCCTCTGGTTGTCCGACATCCATCTGGGCAACAAGGATTGTCATGCCGATTACCTGCTGGACCTGCTCTCTCAGGTGCAGTGTGATCACCTGTATCTGCTGGGTGATATTGTCGATATTCTGGCGTTGAAAAAACGGCTTTACTGGCCGTCCAGCCATTATGAGGTGCTGCGGTGCTTCCAGCGTATGGCGGCCAATGGCACGCGAGTCACCTACATTCCGGGCAATCATGATGCGCCGCTGAGAGACTTCGCCTACGGTGAGTTATTGGGTATCGAAGTCTGCCCGGAAGCGATCCACCAGACAGCAGATGGCAAGCGACTGTTGCTGCTGCACGGGGATGAGTTCGACCATGCCGTGATGTTGCGCAGCATCAATCGGCTAATAGGGCTGCATGCCCATGACCTGGCCGTCTTCCTTAACCGCTGGACGCACCGTGCGCGTCGGTTGCTGGGCATGCCTTACTGGTCCTTTGCCAACTACTTGAAGGAGCATGTTAAGCAGGCACGTGATGCCATTGAGAGCTACGAATTACTGGCCATGCGCACGGCGGCAATGCGAGGCTTCGATGGTATCGTGTGCGGTCATATTCACAAACCCGAAATACGCTATGGCACTGATGGGCAGTCGCTTTACTGCAATACCGGAGACTGGACCGAAAGTTGTACGGCGATGGTGGAAACCCTGTCGGGAGAGCTTCAGTTGCTGCACTGGAGTGACTGCCAGGAAACGATAAGAAGCCACCATCCTCATGCCAAAAGCGTTGAGCAGGACACTCGCGCATTAAGCAGGGGATTGCTGTGATCAGTGTTGAAACCGCGTTGGAGCAACGTTTTCCCGGGCTTTCCAAGCGTCGTCCCAAACTGGGTAAAACCCTGACCGCTTTCTTACGCTACTTGCTGCATGAGTCAGAGTTTCGGCATTTCGAACAGAAATACCCGCACCTGCAAGGTTTCGACTTTGTTGAGCAGGTGCTGGAGTATTTTGATTTTGACTATCGGGCTTTTGATCGTGAGTGCCGTCGAATTCCCCATCAGGGCAGGGTGGTGGTGGTGGCCAACCATCCGATAGGCTCTCTCGATGGCCTGGCGCTGTTAAAATTGATCGGCTCGGTGCGCAGGGACGTGAAGGTGATTGCCAACGATCTTTTGTATCAATTACCACCGCTGCGCTCCTTGTTATTGCCCGTAGACAATATCAATGGCCGTACGCCAGCCGAAAACGTTCGGGATATTCACCGCTTTTTGCAAGACGATGGCGCGGTGGTGGTGTTTCCGGCTGGTGAAGTTTCCCGCATGGGGCCTGCGGGTATTCGTGATGGCAAATGGAACGCGGGTTTCCTGCGCTTTGCCGAGCGCGCGCAGGCGCCGATCGTACCCATGCATCTGGATGGCAGGAATTCGCTGTTCTTTTACGCGTTGTCGATGTTGGCCAAACCCATTTCCAGTTTGTGGTTGGTTCGGGAGATGTTCAAGCAGGCCAATAATCATATCGATGTGCGTATTGGTAAACCGATTTACCCTCATCAATGGCAGGGCCTGGGTCGCCCCTCGAAGGAGCTTGCTCGGCAATTAAAGAGGCAGGTGTATCGCCTGGGGCGGGGTAAAACCATGCATCGTTTCGAGGCAGAACTTGAGGCCATTGCGCACCCGGAAGAGCGGCGCCGTCTGCGCACCGAAATTCACCAGTGTCAGCTGTTGGGCAGCACATCCGACAATTTGTCCATTTACCTGTGTCGTTATCGTGCCGATTCGACCATTATGCGGGAAGTGGCCCGGTTGCGGGAGTTGACCTTTCGCACGGTACAGGAAGGCACCGGTTATTGCCGGGACTGGGACCGGTACGATCTCTATTACGATCATCTGTTATTGTGGGATGACGACGCGTTGGAGATTGCCGGTGCCTATCGCATGATGGCAAGTAGCCAATGTGTGGACGAGCAGGGGGAGATCACAGGGCTCTATAGCCAGACCCTGTTTGATCTCAACCCCGGCTTTGTCCCCATCGCCCGGCAAGGTTTGGAATTGGGACGAAGCTTTGTTCAGCCCCGTTATCAGGGCAAGCGCAGTCTGGATTACTTGTGGTACGGCATTGGTGCCTACCTTAATTTGCACCCGGAAATTCGTTACCTGTTTGGGCCGGTATCGATCAGCCATTCCTACCCGGAAAAGGCCAAGCAGTTGCTGGTGCGGTTCTATAGCGACTGGTTTTCGGATGGTGATGGTTTGGCTACCGCACTGCAACCCTTTGGTGAGGTCTTTTCATCTACGCCGAGTGCTGGCAAACAGATGCCTGACGTGAGCAGCGATGCCTATGGCACAGCCTGGAAAACCTTGCGCGCCGAGCTGGCTGAGCTGGGTGTGAAGGTGCCGGTACTCTATAAACAATACGCCGAGGTGTGTGAGCCCGGTGGGGCCCGTTTTTGCGACTTTAATGTCGACCCGCAGTTCTCTAACTGTATCGATGGGTTTATGGTGGTTGAACTGGAGCGGGTGAAAACCAAGAAACGACTACGCTATCTCGGGCAGCCCTGATTCTTTTTGCTTGTGATTGGCTATACTGACTCCTGACTTAAGCGGGGGCAAAGGATGCCAGAATCAACAGGCCGCAACAGGCGGGTCAGAGGTTATGCCAACATTCAGGGGCGGGTATTGTGAGTTGGTCTATTGCGGCGGCCCTGTCGACAGGCGCTGCTATATCGCCTGAATTACGCTCGGAATTAAAACAAGCCGTTGCCAGTCCTCCTTCGTTTCAGCCGACATGCAACAACTATCATCTGGAAACGACGTTCTGTCATATCAGTCTGGCCTGGAGTGACTGGCGAAACAAGCCTCTGGCCGAGGTCACTAGCGGCCCAAATAATGCCCGGCTCAGTCTGATCCTGTTGGGTGAGTGTTTCGAAGCGGCCAGTATCAATCCCCGAGAGTTGCTGGCGCGTTATCAGCAACAGGGTATCACTGCGCTGGAAGGGCTCAACGGGCGTTATATTGCCCTCGTGGTTGACGAAGTCCGGCAGCGATTGCAGGTGGTCACTGACGCGTTGGGCTTGCGTAAACTCTACCAATGCGAACTGTCGGGACAGCTGCTGCTGTGCAGTTCTCTGGAATCCTTTCGGGCGATCAGCGCCTTCAGGCCAAGGCTTGACCATTACGGTGCGGCGCAACTTCTGATCACCAGCCATCTGTGCGATGAGCACTCCTTGTTGGAGGGGGTGACACTGTTGCCGCCTGCCACACGCCTGCAATGCCAGGGCGCTACAGTGCAACACGAGCGTTATTGGACGCCCTCTATCGAATCTGCCGATGCTGAGCGAGACGACAGTATCGAGCGTATGATGGCCGAGGCGAGTCAGGCACTGAACTGTCGTTTGCAAGGCACGGAGCGTTTGATGTTACCGCTTTCCGGTGGCCTGGATTCGCGTCTGTTGGCCGGTCTGCTGCCGCCTTCATTGCATTCTCGCACCCACAGTTGCAGTTATGGCCATAGCCACAGTTACGACCGTCGAATTGGCCAAAAGGTGGCCAGGGCTTTGGGGCTGGCTCACCAGTCTTTATCGCTCCCGACACAACTCTATAGCGATTACCAGCAGTGTGCCCTGGGGCTGGCTGATGGTGAAATTTCGATCGAAGCCTTCCCGTTGTTTCGTTTACTGGAGGCCGGGACGCCGGGCGAAACCCTGTTAAGTGGCTATGCAGGGGATTGGATATCGGCCAAAAAACTGTTGCACGAACAGGGTTCGATGGAAGCCTCCATGGCCCATCTATGGCAGAAACTTTATGTGCGTATGGGGTTTCAAGAGGGACTCTTTGCCCAGGTGGTTTGTCACCCGGAGTTAAAGCGGGGCTATCAGCGTTTGCAGCAAACAATGCAAAGTGCGTTTGATCAGGCCCGGGCAGACAGCTTTGCCGAGAAAGCCCAGCTGCTCGAATTCTGGCATCGGCAGCGTCGCTATGTCACCTATCAGCTCAGTGCCCTGGAAGCTCGTTTTCGGGTCGTGGCGCCGTTGTGCGACAGCGAACTGGTAAAGCGCTGGCTATGCCTGCCCATGTCCCTGAAGGAGGGGCAGCGGGGCTACCGTCAGTTGATTCATAAGGTATCGCCTGCGCTGGCGGCTTTGCCGGTTGCGGGTAGCCGCCGCTACCAGTCTCTGGGACTTGAGAATACCGAGGAACGGCTGGATGCCCTGGCTCGACTGCAACAGAGTCTGGCCAGTAGCGGCCTTAATGAGGGACTTAAATGGCGGCTTAATACTGGGCTGAAAGGGGCAGGGCGGCTGTTGGTAAAAGCTTCGGGAGGCTGGTTGGGGCCCCACAATCGGGGGTTGCTGGTGCACCATGATCAGGACATACGCCAACAGAATCCCCAGTGGTTCAAGCAGCAGTTGTTTGATCCGGCAATGACCGAGGGTGTTTATGACGTACGGGCCTTGCAGCAACTCTGGGACGAGCACTGCCGTGGCTTGCAGGATCATTCTGTGCGCATCAACAACCTTATAATGCTGTCGGCTTTTCGCCGCCATTGGTCGCTATGATCGAATAGTCCGCTGGTTATCTTGCCAACCAAGCGCTCGCTTGGTATTTTGTTCTGATGCTCGATAAAAGCGGAATGTCACAATAACACAGCGTGCCGGTACCCAAAGCAGTACAAGGGCCGGCGGTTAGAACAATAAAAAGAGGTGAGCAATGAGTCAGGCAGGTGCAGTGGCGGTAGAGTCACCAGTAGAGACGGTCGCGGATACGACTTACAAAACGCCGCTGGAGATGTTTTACCATTGGGAAAGCAGTCGACCACAACAGATTTATCTTCGCCAATCCACCGGGGACGGATTTAGGGAACTCAGTTGGAAAGAGGTGGGTGATCAGGCGCGAAGAATTGCCAGCGCCCTGAAGGATAAAGGCTTTGAGCCCGGTACTCGAATTGCCACTTTGTCCAAAAACTGCGCCGAATGGTTTATTGCCGATCTGGCGATCATGCTCGCAGGATATGTGAGTGTCCCTCTTTACCCTTCACAGCACGCCGATACCATTGCCTATACCTTGCGTCACTGTGATGCGCGGGCGATTTTTATTGGTCGGTTGGATGACTGGGAATCTATGGAACCTGGTATTCCCGGCACGGTGATTCGTATCGGTTTTCCCTACGAAACCATGCCGGTCGATCATCATTGGAATGATCTGTTGCGTTTATATCAGCCGATGCAGGAGAGTCCACATCGTGATGCTGATGAACTGATGACCATTGTTTATACCTCCGGTACTACGGGTAACCCCAAGGGAGTAATGCACAGCTTTGCCAATTTTGGTTTTGCCTGTACCCATTCCGTTGGGTTCCTGCCTTTGAAAGAGAGCGATCATTTCTTCTCGTTCCTGCCTTTGTCACACATCGCCGAACGCTTTTTCGTTGAAGGTAACAGTCTGTACTGTGGCGCTCAGGTTTCCTTTACTGCCTCGTTGGAGACCTTTGCTGAAGACCTTGTGTCGGTGCAGCCTACGGTGTTTTTTGCTGTCCCCCGGCTTTGGACCAAATTCCAGATGGGGATTTTGCAAAAAATGCCTCAAAAAAAGCTGGATCGTTTATTGAGCATCCCCCTGCTCGGATCCTTTATCGCGAGCAAGATTCGCAAGAAGTTAGGGCTGGGGCGGGCGCGAGTCATCGTCTCCGGCGCGGCGCCCATTGCCCAGGCCTTGCTGGACTGGTATCGCCGAATCGGTATTCGTATCAGCGAAGGTTATGGCATGACGGAGAACATGGCTTACGGGGTGATTAATCTGCCCGAACGTTATCGTCGTGGAACACTGGGGCATATCCATGTGATGCCCCACAATGATGTAAAAATTTCCAGCGAAGGTGAAATACTGTTCCGTAGCAAGGCACTTATGCAGGGCTATTATCGGGACGTTGAGAAAACCAATGAGGTATTACAGGACGGTTATTACCACACCGGAGACCAGGGTGAGATTGATGCCGATGGCTATCTGAAAATTACCGGCCGCATTAAGGACAGCTTTAAAACCGCAAAGGGTAAATTTGTCTCACCGGCACCCATTGAAAGCCTGATCAGCGAGAATGAGCTGGTCGAGCAGGTCTGCCTGGTAGGCCGTAGCCTTGCCCAACCGGTGGCGTTGATCGAGCTCTCCGAGCATGGGCAAACGCTTCCTCACAGCGAAGTAGAGGCGGCGTTGGAGCGTTCACGGCAAGAGGTGAATCGACGGGTTGAGCATCACGAGCAGATCGATGCCTTTATGGTCGTGAATCAGCCCTGGACGATTGAGAACGGTATGATGACTCCGACGCTTAAAATAAAGCGTAATAAAGTGGAAGAGGTCTACCAGTCCTGGATCGAAGCCGGCCGTGTGGCTACGGTTGAGTGGGAGCCCCAGTAAGCTTGTTGTCGTGTCCGCGTTCGCACTTCCGGTTAGCTTCCAGCATAGCGGTATCGTTTTATATCGTTGTGCTGGTTTTGTACTGAAAAACCGGCCTGTAACTCTGAGCGTTATTGCCATTCTTTCGTTGCTAATGAGCTTGTAAGCTTTTCAGAAGACAATCAATCACCAATGGAGTACCACCATGAGCGGTGCCTTATCTGGCCTCAAGGTCCTCGACTTTTCTACCCTGCTTCCAGGGCCCTACGCGACCATGATGCTAGCCGATATGGGCGCCGAGGTTCTTCGTGTGGAATCCCCCACACGCCCTGATCTGGTCAAGCTACTACCGCCCATGGATCAGGGAGTTTCTACCGCGCATAGCTACCTGAATCGCGGCAAGGGTTCCCTGGCGCTGGATCTGAAAAACGCGAAAGCGATCGATATCATCAAAAAACTGGTGCAGGAATACGACATTCTGGTTGAGCAGTTTCGCCCGGGGGTTATGGCCCGGTTGGGGCTCGATTATGACACCCTGAGAGAAATCAATCCGCGGTTGATCTATTGCTCCATTACCGGCTATGGCCAGACCGGACCTTATAAAGACCGGGCCGGTCACGACATCAATTATCTGGCGACAGCCGGGGTCAGTAGTTATACCGGTCGCCGTGATAGCGGGCCGTGCCCTATAGGGGTTCAGGTCGCCGATGTTGCAGGGGGCAGTTTCCACGGTGTGATGGGAGTTCTGGCGGCGGTTATTGAAAGGAACAGCAGCGGGCAGGGGCAGGCAATCGACATCAGTATGACCGATGCCAGCTTTGCGATGAATGCCATGGCCGGTGCCGCCTGGTTGGCCGGTGGTGTTGACGCGGGATTGGAGTCTACGGTGCTCAATGGTGGCAGTTTTTATGATTACTATCGCACGCGTGATGATCGTTATATGTCGGTTGGCAGCCTGGAGCCCCAGTTTATGGCTCAGCTCTGCCAGGCGCTTGATTGTGCCGACCTTGCCCACCAGGGGCTATCCCCTGATCCAGCTGTGCAGCTGCAGATCAAACAACGTTTTGCGGCCAAGTTTGCCGAGCAGGATTTTGACCATTGGCGGGCATTGTTTGCCGAGCTCGATGCTTGTGTGGAACCGGTACTGTCACTGGATGAAGCGAGTCAGCATCCCCAGTTGAGAGCCAGGAATATGGTGGTGGAGGTATCCGGGGAGGGGCGCAAAGCTCAACCACAAGCCGCCTGTGCCCTGCGTTTTTCGCGCAGTGAAAACCGGGAAAGTCATCAGGGTGTCTCACTGGGGCAGAACGGCGAATCGGTTCTTTTAGGTCTGGGTTATAGCGAGGCTGAGATAGCCGCGTTACGCCAGGAAAAAATCACGCTGTGATGCGGCTGCTGTGACGAACAGCTATTGCTGAGAGGCTGTCGAGGTTCGGGATTGGGTGGTGCGACGTTGATTAAAAAATAATGAATCACCCGCGCGCTGCTTGGCTATTTTTTTCGCATCGTTAGCCAGGCAAGCCACTTCATGGTGGCTGTTGCAGTGCTGGCTGTCTGGTTGGGCGACGCCGATCGATAAGGATACCAGAGGAAAAAAGGTTTGCTTGCCCGCTCGATCCTGTCCGGTAATGCCGCCCTCTTCCAGAGCGGGGGCATCGTATAAGCTGCGAGACCGATGGCGGAAGCGAGTCAGTACCTGATCGCATAAAACTCGCCACTCGGAAACTGTCATTAATAGTAAGAAATCATCACCACCGATATGAAACACCTGGTCTTTGTCTGAATCGCAGAGCTCGGCCAGAACATCGGCAAGCAGGCAGATCATGCGATCACCACGTTCGTAGCCATAACTGTCGTTGAACGCTTTGAAATGATCGATATCGACGTAAGCCACGTAGAAAGGGGTGTGTTCGCGCAGGTGCAGGCTAATGGCTTCGTTGGCAATGGTACTACCTGGCAGAAGAGTCAGTGGGTTGGCATAGCGTGCGTGCCTGAGCTGAAGGTCTGTGACCTGCTTTAATAGGTCCATGATCGAACCGGTACCCAGGTAACGACCCTGTCTGGTGACGATAAAGTCGGATCGAACCGAAGAACGATCACTCTCTGCGATTCGCTTGCTGACTTCTTCCAGTGCGGTGTGTTCTTCCAGTACCAAAGGGGCCGGATCCATAAATTGGGCAACCTCTTTCTTGTCGTAAACCTCTTTACCAAAAGGATTGAGATAGAGCGATAGAAAACGCTCATGATTGAATAGGCCTACGGGCCGATCCTGGTCGACGATAGCGATGGAATGCAAATCCTCGTTTTGGCGAAAAATGTCGGCAACTTCACCCAACAATGTGTCGGTGGTTACTGCAGGCCGAATGTGGGTGATACTACCCAGATCCTGATGATGCTGAGTATCCAGGATGGAGGAGAATTCAGATTGAAAACAGGCTTTGTTGATATAGCGAGCCGGCTTGGGTGAGGGGCGGCCAAAATAATAACCTTGCTGAAACTCGAGGCCGAGTTCATTGAGTACCAGATGTTCCTCTACCCGTTCGATGCCCTCGGCAATAACACAGCAGTCGATCGAACGTGAGACCTCCAGGATTGACCTGACAAACTCTCGTTTCACGTTATTGCTGTCGATCTGTTCGATAAAGTGACGATCAATTTTAACAAACTGGGGTTGCAGCTCTGACCAGGATTTGAGTCCGGAATAGCCTGCTCCCAAGTCATCGAGCGCTACCTCAAAGCCCAGTTCCCGATAATGGCGAGTGGCTTCTTTCATCAGCGCGTAGTTTTCGATAGGCAGTTGCTCGGTGATTTCAATGACTATATCTCGGGAATCCAGCCCTACCTGATGAAGCAGTTCGAGTGTTAGCCCGCTGCGGAAATCCTCTTCGATTAAGGTTTCCGGGGTTACATTCAAGAACAGCTTACCCTGCAAATTGAGTTGCTTGAAACGCCGGATAGAACGCTCACGGCAGAGTAGCTCCAGTTCCAGTAGTCGTTCGCAACGTTGGGCGGTATTGAACAGTGTGAGAGGAGAGTGTAAAGGGCTGCTGTCGGGTGCTCGTATCAGAGCCTCGTAGCCAATGATGCAACGCCGTTGACTGTTGATGATGGGCATAAAGAATGGTGTCAGCAAGCGGTTCTGGAGAATGATATCCAGCTCTTTAATCATACAGTCTTGCTTGTCTAAAGACTGACTTACTGCAACGGGAACAGCTTTCATGATTAGTAATAGATCCCAGGTTAAAAATTTGCGTCGAAATCAGGCTGCTTGGCGGCAGAAGCAATCGTTCTTGTATAGCTATTAAATGAGTAATTCGTTTTCAAAGGTACAATGTCATCATATTTATATGACGCGCCAATGACAATCTTCCGCATTAACGGAGTAAGGAGAAAGATAATAAATACGTATTGCTGTCATATAACTGCAACAGAATTTTCATAGGGTGACCTGGTTTTCATATTTTACGGTTGATATCGATGCGAATTGTGACGCTGACGTGGTGGAGTGCAGCGATGCTACTGCTCTCGATTGTTGGGATGGCATTAAGTGTTGCCTGGGGGTTTCGGCAACTGCAAACCCCCTTTGCCGCTAATGCGGCTTATTTTTATCTGGTGGAGAAAGTATCCGTCGACACTCGGCAACGGATTGAAAAATATCTTGATTCCGGCGATGCAGCACAGTTACAAGAGGCTCAGAGCTTTCTCGATGGTGAACTTAGAGAAGCGTTTGAGATTCTGCCTGAAGCGTTGCAGGTGTTGATCAGTCCGGCACTGGACGGCTTGCGTCAAGGCGTGAAGACGGATCTGCGAGCGGCGGGTAAATTGGCTGGGGATCAACAGGGTTTGCTATTGCAAAACGAACGAGAAACCCTCGATGCATTGACGTCTCTGCAAGAGTATGCGGCCGCCGCACCTGAGGCCGAACCGGCAACACTGAATGCCTACCGAACAGCGGTTTATACATTGCAGCTTTCTGTGGCGCGTCGGGCTATTGTTCGTTCGAGTTATTTTGACAGGCCTTCCCTGGCGGGTCGCCAGCAGTTATTGAGCGATAGTGAGCAGATTGTCGGTCTCGCCAGAAGACTGGCAGATTTACCTGCGCTGGGGGTTTGGGTCGAGGCCGAGGTCGATGATTTTGCGGCCATGATGGGCAGCGAAGATTCTGGAACGGAACGCATCGAGCAGGGGGAAGAACCCAAAGCCGAGCTGAGTTACCTCGCTGGCCGTTATGTCGCCGAGCTCAACAGATCATTGAGCAATATTGATAATGCCCGATTGGCGAGTGACAAGGTCAATGCGTTGCTGGCTGAGCTTGAGCAGACCCTGCAGCAGGGTCAGGATCTATTGAGCGAACTGAAGGCGCAGATAGAACAAAGGGTTATGGCCATTGTTGTCTTACTGCTCGGTGTGCTCACTGCGGTCGGTTTGTTGGCTTCGGTGGTACAGCGCAGTCTGGTCAAGGAGATCGATCAGGTCGGTGAATTCCTCAGTCTGTTGAGTGGTGGCGACTTTTCTCGCCAGCGCAGGAGCCCATCACGCTTTCCTGAACTGCGTAAGCTAAGCCATTGTGCGAATCAGGTGCAGCAGTATATGAAGGACGTGGTGGGTACGATTCGTCAGGAAGTGATCACTCTTGATCGTTCCAGCGGTGACATTGAGCAGGTTGCAGAGCGCATACACGCAGGCATTCAACACCAGAACCAGCGTACCGGTGATGTGGACAGGGCGATCGAGCAGCTTGCGGACTCCTTCCAGTTGGTTGCAACCCATGCGGCTGAGGCACAACGGGCGGCGGATGAAGGCTTGAGTTCAGCGGGCGAGGGTACTCAGGTCGTGCAGGCGTTGGAAGATACCATTATCAAGCTGGCCGAAGATGCCGATCAGGGCGGCCGGGTGATGGCCAGGTTGCGGGACGATTCGCAAAATATTGATCGGGTGTTGAAGGTGATTATCGCTATCGCCGAACAGACCAATCTGTTGGCCCTGAATGCGGCGATTGAAGCCGCCCGGGCTGGCCAGCATGGACGCGGCTTTGCCGTGGTAGCTGATGAGGTGCGCCAGCTTTCCCGTCGCACCTCGGAATCGACCCAGGAGATACGCGATATTATCCAGAGCTTGCAGGACTCCTCCCTGCTTGTGGTGGAGTCTCTCGAGCGACAGCAGGCACAGGTCACTCGTTCGGTCAGCGGTGCTCGCGCGGCTACCCGGCAACTTACTCAGGTATCGGCGGCGATTGAACGGATTCACGGCATGAATATATTGATTGCCCAGGCCTCGGAGGAGCAAGCGAGTTCGGCATCGGCGGTGAGTCAGAATGTTACCCAGGTGCAACAGATGTCAGCCCATGTGGTTCAGGAAACCGGTCAGGCGCACGAGCAGAGTAAACAGCTGGCGTCGGTCAGCAACGATCTGGGTTTGCTGGTAAACCGTTTCAACATTTAGCAGGGTGGGGTATGGGGTAGCGCGCAATCTATTGTCAGGCCTGACTTGGCTAACAATAGATTGCGTTTGGATCTGCGGCGCCCTAGTTCTCCAGTTTGAGATGGCTGGTATCTGGTGGCGGGGGATCGTTTTTGGGTGTCGGTTCCACCAGGTTGCCTTGCATGGGGCGTAACGACAGGTGGCTGGTGTCAGGCGCCTCAGTGTCATCCTGATCGTATTCTTCCTGCATATCTGAACCCGCAGGGGCGATATTCCAGTCAGGGGTTTCCATTTCGACCTGATCACTGGCGGTTCCTACCAGGGCTTGTGCAGGACGAGGCGCAGTCGCTGGAGCAGCGTTGGTTGGCGAGCCGAAACTGGCTGGAGATGAAGGCGCGGGAGAAGGCGTCGGTGAAGGCGAACTGGCAGGTTCCGGGGCCTTGGGCTGAAAGGCCGGCGGTTCGGCTTCCGCAGTCACCGGTTGTGCCAGTGGGTCAATCCACTCCTGGCCGCTGGCCATATCGAACAGATGACCGCGGACACCGGCCTTGGTGAAAGCCTGCAGGTATTTTCGGCCTACCGGTAATTCCAGGTTGTTTTTAATAACAGCGGCCTTGCCCGAGAATAAGCGGTCAAGTTGCGCGTCATTGGCTTTGAAGAGCTTGCCGAGGTTTACCCGAGCCTCTGCCGGGTTGACACCCTCAAGCAGTTCGCCGCTAAAAGAGAGTTCATACAGCGTTGTCGACATGGTGTCGTAGGATCCTTTCGCTATCCAACGGATTATAGTTGCTACTCTAAGGAGCAGCCCCCTGCGCTGTCAATTATTACCTGGCAGGTAGTTGATTATCTATCTGCGCTGCGACGGACATCTTATAAAGTGGTTTACGCCGCTCCTTTGTGCAACACGACCCTCTTTCTGTCCGTTGATGCCTTGAGTCGCGGGTCACAATGACCAAAATCTCAGACTGTAGGCCAACTCCGTTGAATGACTAAGCGTTTACCGCTTGTGCCGGAGTTGGCAGGGGCTGACGAGCAAAAGTCAGAGGGTGCTTGGAAGAGGTGTTTGGTGTGATCTGGTTCAAACTTTAAGTTGGTGAGAGCCTGTCATCTTTCTGTCATATTTTCGTCATACCCTAGCTGCGCCTTCCGCAGTTAACAGTAGGGAATAGTATGCGAATCAACATTATAGGAAACCATTTGCAGCGAGTTTTGGGTCTTGGTCCTAACCAGCAATCTGTGCGTCGCTGGTCTGTTTATTTTCTGGCGTTGTTACTGGGTTCGCCTTTGGCAACAGCCGCTGAGGAAAAAATGCTATTTTCGATGGCGGGTTCTAATACCGTGGGGGCTGTGCTGGGCCCCGAGTTGGCAAAAGCTTATCTACGAAGCCTGGGCGCTAGAGATATCAGCCAGATAGCGGGAACGGTCGCTAACGAATCGGTGATCCGGGGTTGGCACCAGGAAAGTGATAGCTGGTTGACAATAGGGGTTGAGGCTCATGGTTCCTCTTCCGGCTTTAAGGCGCTGAAATCCAATAACGCGCAGTTGGCTGCCGCTTCCAGACGGGTCAAGACGAAAGAGGTCAGGGCGCTGGAGGAGAGCTTCGGGAATTTGCGAGGGGCCTCCTCGGAGCACACGGTGGCACTGGACGGCTTGGCCATCGTTGTTCATCCCGAAAATCCCATTGGCTCGCTCAATCTGGAGCAGGTGGCCCAAATCTTTGCCGGGAATATAACAAACTGGACAGAACTGGAGGGGCCTGACCTGCCCATCTCGCTCTATGCCAGGGACGATCTGTCCGGGACCTGGGATACTTTCAAGAGCCTGGTGCTGGCCAAGCGCTATAAACTCTCGGAGAAAGCCCGTCGCTTCGAATCCAACCAGGAACTCTCTAATTTAGTCAGCCAGGATCCCGGGGCCATCGGTTTTGTCAGCCTGAATACCATCGCTCCGTCGAAACCCCTGGCGATCGCGGCCTCGGCAACCAGCCCGGCGATGTTGCCCGAGCCCATTCGTGTGGCGACTGAAGACTATCCGTTGGCCCGACGTCTGTATCTGTATCTGCCGGAAAAAGCGACCAATCCTCAGGCCCGGTCTTTTGTAGACTTTGCTCTGGGAGATGCCGGGCAGCAGATTGTTGCCAGTACGGGTTATATGTCCCAGGAGATTCGTGCCCTGGATGCGCCTATCGTAACGGAGGCCCCCAGCCGTTATCTTGAGCAGATTAAGGGCGCCAGAAGGCTGTCGGTGAACTTTCGTTTCAGCGAAGGTAAAGCCCAGCTGGATAACAAGGCGGCTCGTGACCTGCAGCGCCTGGGAGCCTTTAGTCAGAATCTGGACCGGGATCAACGCCTCTTGTTATTAGGATTTGCCGAGGAAAACGGCAATACGCGCAATGCACAGCTGCTGTCAGATCTGCGTACGGGCGTGGTCAAGCGTGCACTGGTTAAGGCCGGGGTCTCACGCAAGCAGCTGGATGCGGCGGGAATCGGCGCCTTTATGGGGCTCAGTGATCAACAAAATCTGGTGTCCAAAGTTCGTAATCGCCGGGTAGAAGTGTGGCTGGTTAATTAAGCCCCGACGGTTCAAACATCGTTCGTAGAGCCCTTTTTGCAAGGGCTCTATTGAAGATAGCAAGCAGAGTGATGAGCAAATCATTCCAGAGAGGAATGGGGTGCCAGGCAATCGTTTAACGCTTGCCTGGTTGTTTTTTCGCAGGTCGTTTACCCCCTTTGGCATTACCGCCGGCTTTGCTATAACCGGGCTTCTCCTCCGGGGCCTGGTATAAGAGATAGAGCTCGGTCAGCACCTGGGGAAGCTGTTGCGCCATGTCGGTGATCAGTTGGGGGTCAGAGGCCATCTCGGCAAACTCTTCACTTTCTTCAGTGAACAGACCGGACAATACCAGTACGGGCAGTAACAGCTCGCTGGCCAGTTGTTCATCTCGTTCGTACCAGCTTTCTTCGTCGAGGAAGAGGGCGGCGGCAAAGCCAACACACCAGGCACTGAGATCGGAGTCAAAAAGCTCCTCTTCGCTGTCGAACTGGCAAGGTAGTAGCAAGTCGCTGTCGGAATAGAGCGTACGATGGATGGCGTCTTTGAGCTCAACAAGTGCATCACAGATACCTTCAGGGCGAGCGCTGTCGGGAATGTCGCCACCAAACAGTTCCGTGATCCACTGGTTTTCGGGGATCGTATTGGGGGCAATGTTGAGGGCGGTCAGAAAGCCATGGCTTTCCATCAGCTCGAGAGCATCTTCCGGGAGTTGGTCGGAGTTAAAGTATTGCTCTAGCTTTGCGCTGAAAGGCGTATCCTGCGTCATGGTCGATTCCGTGCCAGAAAAGCTGCATTGTAGTCCCTCGCTACGCAATGGGAAAGCGAACACTGTATCGGTTTGGCGGCTGATAGGTTTCCGTTTTTGAGGTTGCCAATGCCCGGTATAAACCGCCTTAGTGGAGATGCAGAGAGACATCAAGCCTCTGTCAGGCACTTGATAAAGAACTTCTTGGCCACCATATTGAAAGCTCTGGTTTTTCTTAACGGAGTTTGGATGAAGCCCAATCTAATAGTTGGTATTGCCGCGCTCGGTAGTTGGTATCTGGCAACGATAATGTTTTCGCAAGTGCCTGTGCCATCCCAAAGCGCGCCCGCAGAGCGGGAGGTTATCGACGATGTTGCACTGCCTGATTTCGCGGAAATTGTCGATGTGAAAGAGAAGAAACAGCAATTCTTTGCTTTTCTTTATCCTTTTATTGAGCAACAGAACCGGCTGATGGATGAAAAGCGCCAACGGTTGATCGCCCTGAAAAACCAGGTGCGACTGGACGATGCCGATGTTCGCTGGCTGGCGCAACTAGCGACAAAATACAGGGTGAAATGGAAAGCAGACGAAACCTCTCAGGAAACTTCACAGCTACCTTCCAGCCTGTTTGATGAGCTTCTGCAGCGTGTGGATCAAATCCCTCCCTCCCTGGTGATGGCCCAGGCGGCGAATGAATCGGCATGGGGCACATCCCGCTTTGCCCGGGAAGGCAATAACCTGTTTGGCCAATGGTGCTTTAAGTCCGGCTGCGGGATTATTCCAGCCTCTCGACCGGAAGGAAAAACCTATGAAGTAAAGCGTTTTGGTTCGGTTGCTGGCTCGGTGGCGGGATATTTTCATAACATCAATAGTCAGCCGAGCTACCACCAGTTGCGAGAATTACGGCGAGGATTTCGCCGGGTGGGTCGTGGCCATGAAGCCGGTGAATGGCTTGCTGAAGGGTTGCTGGCCTATTCCTCTCGCGGAGAAGCCTATGTTGAAGAGATTCAGGCCATGATTCGAAGCAATGGTTTATCCCGTTACGACCAGGGGCTGTTGGGCAGTCCAAGCCTGGCAAGTGAAGTGCGAGGCACCGATGCCGGCTAGGGAAACTCTTGCCGGGTACCTCAAGGCTTGAAACAGAACCCGTTGTAGCGAGGTCTTGTTGGCAATACGACAGTCTATGGGGAAATTGAATGAAAGGTTTTAGCTGGTTGTTGCGACTCTGTGGAACCTTGCTCGTGCTGCAGAGTTTGCCGCTGTCGGCGGCACCTGCGTCTGAGCTTTGGCCGCTGTGGCAAGCCCATGATGTCAGCAGCACATTGAAACCGGATCATGGTGCCTGGCAAAGGATGCTGGATCGTTATCTTGTAGAGGGGGCGAGCGGCAGGTTGTTTGACTATCGGCAGGTGAGCGGGCAAGACAAGGCTTTGTTGTCGGACTACCTCAAACAGATGGCGGCTCTGGATCCCCGACTCTTGAACAGGGAGCAGCAGTTTGCCTATTGGGTGAATCTATACAACGCGTTGACCGTGGACCTGATACTGCAGCATTACCCGATAGAATCGATTCGCTCATTAGGTGAGGGCTGGCTGAGTTTCGGTCCCTGGGATGATGAGGTGATCAGGGTTCAGGGGCAGGCATTAACGCTTAATGATATCGAGCACCGCATTCTTCGCCCTGTGTGGCAGGATCCCCGTATTCATTACATCGTCAACTGTGCCAGCCTCGGGTGTCCCGACCTGGCTCGAGACGCTCTTGATGGCACCAACAACGAAACACAGCTGGAACTGGCCGCAAGGCGCTTTATTAATCAGGACAAAGGCCTGCAATCTGGTGGCAGCAGTCTCAGGCTGTCGAGTATTTACGATTGGTACGCTGTCGATTTTGGCGATGCAGCGGGGCTCGTCGCTCACCTCAAACAGTATGCTGAACCTGAGCGCCAGCGATGGCTGGAGGGTAACCCCAGCTTCAGCTTTGGTTACGACTGGCAGCTCAACGAAGTGAAGTAATCGACTTCGGCTTTTAACTTGGCTGTGACTGGCGCTATAGATTGACGATATTGACCAGAGGAGCCGATCCCTTGGTTTGTTCGTCATCACTGCCCTGGAATTGAAGGGGCAGATCCGGTTCGTCGAACGCGGTATCGCCATCTTCAAACGGGCTGTCCTGGGTTTTCAGGTGTTGGAAGTCGAACAGTTCGGTATCCGCCATGTGAGAGGGAACGATGTTTTGCATGGCGGTAAACATGCTTTCGATGCGGCCAGGAAAACGCTGGTCCCAATCATTCAGCATCTGTTTGATCGCCTGGCGCTGCAGGTTTTCCTGGGAGCCGCACAGATTGCAGGGGATGATGGGGAATTGTTGCATCTCGGCGTAACGGATAATGTCTTTTTCGTGACAATAGGCCAGGGGGCGTATCACCATCTGCTGGCCGTCGTCGCTGACCAGTTTGGGCGGCATGCCTTTCATCTTGCCGCCATAGAACATGTTTAGCAGCAGGGTTTCCAAAATATCGTCACGGTGGTGCCCCAGGGCAATTTTAGTGGCACCAAGCTCGGTTGCGGTGCGGTAGAGAATGCCCCTACGCAAACGTGAGCAAAGGGCGCAGGTGGTTTTTCCTTCGGGCACCTTATCCTTGACAATGCTGTAGGTGTCTTCCTCAACAATGTGGTACTCGACGCCCAGGGCATCCAGGTAGTTGGGCAGTACTTCGGCGGGGAAGCCGGGCTGTTTTTGGTCGAGGTTAACGGCAATAATGTCAAAATTTACTGGAGCGTACTTTTGCAGGTTACGCAGTATATCAAGCATGACAAAACTGTCTTTCCCGCCGGAAAGACAGCACATCACCCGGTCACCATCGGCGATCATATCAAAATCGGCAATGGCGCGTCCTACATGGCGGCGCAAGCGTTTATAGAGTTTATTCTGGTTAACGCTTTTAGTAGCCGAGGTGTTATCTGGAGTGTTGGGTGACATGCTGGACATATTGCTCGTATACCTGAAGACCGGGTGGCGGTCGAAGAAAAAGGGCGCCATTATAGCGGATGCCTGACGCGCAGGTAAGCTCAAAAAATGTTCTATTGTGGAGGTGGGTGTGGAGTCGTTTGAACGAATCAGGGAACGAGCGATTGGCTTATGGGGAGAGCAGGCCTTGCAGGCGAGATTGCCGGTGCTGGCCACGACCAGCGAGCTGATCGATCATACGGATAACTATTATTTATCGGCTATCGTGCGCCGCGTATTCCGTGCGGGGCTTAAACATTCCCTGGTAGATAGCAAATGGCCCGCTTTTGAAGAGGCCCTGTGGGGATTTAAGCCGCAGAGCCTGGCGTTACTAAGTGAAGAGCAGATTGATGCTCTGATGCAAAACAGGGCGTTGATTCGCCACCGAGGAAAGTTAAGGACGATTCCCCTCAACGCTCAGATGGTGCTGGATATTACCGCCGAACACGGCAGTGTAGGGCGGTTTCTGTCAGATTGGCCGTCCAGTGACATCATCGGTTTGTGGCGTTACCTGACCAAGCGAGGCGCTCATTTGGGAGGGCGTTCTGCGTCTGCTTTTTTGCGTATGGTGGGAAAGGATACCTTTATGCTGTCTAACGACGTAGTAGCCGCACTCAAGGCTCAGGGCGTAGTGGAAAAAATGCCGACGGCTCAACGAGATCTGTTACTGGTGCAAGAGGTATTCAATGGCTGGCAGGAGCAATCCGGGGCGCCATTGAGTGAAATCAGTATGACCTTGGCCTGTAGTATCTCGTCGCCGCACTAGTTCGAAGCCCCCCTTGACCTGTATCAAACGCAGCGGGCCCAGAGGCCACTACACTAGTAGCTAGTAGTCTATAGTTTTACCTTTGCTAGTCCCTTTTATTAACCGCTATCAGGAGTGCTCATGAAGTACGCACAGGTGCGCGAAGACCTGCTGAAGAAGCAGGAAGAATTGGAAGATCGTCTTGGCCGTATTGGCAAGCATTTAACCAAACCGGGTAATCAGGATTGGTCTGAGCAGGCGCAGGAACGAGAGAATGATGAGGTTCTTGAAGCCATAGGGCAGGAGGCTGAGTATGAGTTGCGCAGTATCAAGCTGGCGCTGCGTCGTATGGATGAAGATGAGTATGAAGTCTGCGATAGTTGCGGCGAAACCATCCCTGAGGCTCGTCTGGAGGCTATGCCCTATACCCGCCACTGTATTAGTTGCGCGGAGAAACAGCAGGGTTAGCCTTTCCTTTATCTGTTAGAGTATCAAGTCTTGGCGGATTTTAAGCCCTGTCATGGTGACGCTTTCCAAGCGCCGCCATTGGCGGGAACTCAATGGTTGAGGCTTGCTGCATCGCAGGAGGAAGTTGACTATGCAATGGAAAGTGTTTGTTTTGCTTGTTCTGACCCTTGGGTTATCGGGGCAGGTTGCTGCGGCTGACAGCTATCAGATGGAATTTATCCTCCATTACGATGGCAAGCAGGAGCAATACCAGTATCGCAACCGCTTTGATCACCCCTATTCGTCTTTTAGCGGTAAAGAGCTCAGCTATGTGAAAAACGTCGAGACCAGCGTGACCTCTGGAACGGTGGTGACCAACCTGACCTCGGGCAAGGTGGATGACGGATTCCGCGTCAGTTTTACATTAAAAAATCCGGCCTTTAACCTGCGCCAGCTCGCCGAGTTGGAGTACCAGTTTTCTCGCACCCTTTTGATCTCCCTGAAAGAGCAATCCGGAGGTGTTCAGGTACCTGAAACCCGGGTTATGCAAGGCAAGGGGCTGATCAATATCAAGGCGGGCGAGAGCACATTGATACATGAGGATGCGGGCGCTGGCTTTCGGGTCGAAGCGCGTTTTATTCCCCAGGAATAATTTTCCCAGCTCAGCTCAGCACCTGGCTAGCCTGGGCGGTTTTCCATAAGCGCATCAGTTGTTCGATACAGCGTTTTAGGAGCGCCGGAGCCTGTTCCATCGCATTTTCCAGTGTTAAAGCACTATCAACGATACTGTGGATGCTGGAAATGCCTTCGGCGTGTGTTAATTCGGCACCTTGTCCAATTTTTCCCACCACAGCAATGACCGGAATCTTTCGGGGGGCGGCCAGACGGGCGATACCCACAGGCAGCTTGCCTTCCAGTGTCTGGTGGTTGATTTCCCCCTCACCGGTGATGATAAGGTCGTACGCCTCAGAATCGAGTCTGGCTTCCAGTTGCAGGCTGTTAGCAATGATTTGAAAGCCTGGCTGTAAGCTCACACCCTGGATAAGTTCCAGACCCGCTCCGAGCCCTCCAGCGGCCCCGTATCCGGATTGCTGGAAACGTTCGGTGTTGATGTTGTAATCACGACAGGCGATGCGAGCAAAACGTTCAAGCGCTCTCTCCAGATTGTCCATATCCTGAGGTTTGGCACCTTTTTGCGGAGCATAAATGGCGGTAGCGCCGTTAGGGCCAAGCAAAGGGTTGGCAACGTCACAGGCAATGTCGATGGTGACTCCGGATAAGCGTGGATCGAGTCCGCTAAGGTCGATATGTTCCAGTTCCAGAAGGCCTTGGGCACCGGCCGAAACAGGATTGCCCTCGGCATTGGTCAGGCGCGCGCCCAAGGCCGAGAGTGTTCCCGCTCCGGCATCGTGGGTTGCGCTACCGCCTATGCCCAGAATGATATGCTGACAGCCTTGATCCAGCGCATCGCTAATGATTTCACCGGTACCGAAAGTGGTGCAGTGCATAGGATTCCGTTGAGAGGGTGCAACCAGAGGTAATCCGGATGCACTGGCCATCTCGATAATGGCCGTGTTGCCATCGCCCAGGATGCCGTAATGAGCCTTAACGGGAGCACCCGTTGGGCCGCACACTTGCCGTTGGAGCAGGCGACCGCCGGTGTTGGCTATCAGGGCTTCGACGGTGCCTTCACCCCCGTCCGCCAGAGGGCATTGATGAACTTCAGCATCGGGATACTGACTGAGAATGGCTTGTTCGGCAATTGCACAGAATTGTGCGGCGCTGAGCGAACCCTTAAAAGAGTCAGGGGCAAGCAGAACTTTCATAGATAGGGGCCTTGCTAATGATGACCCCTATGTTGTATCAGGATCTGGGCACTAAGGCCATGTTGCCCGGTTGTTCGGGGCTGGCGCCAACTGTCTATGCCGCCTGCATATGGGGGCAGCGTGTGAGAAACAGGTTACCGTCGGGATTGGTCGGGTGGTAGTAGTGCCACCAGATGTTGGCCAATGTATTGGTGTCTCTGGCGTCGACACCATCAAGGTTAGCGCCGCAGCGAAGATAGTTGAACCAGGCGATAGCCGTGGCGTAAGCCAGGTTATAAATCAGCTCCTGATGTGGATTGCACAGGAACTGACGCTGGCTGGCCATCCCCCTGACCAGGCTGGCCTGATCAGGAAAATGGACCAGATAATCATCCCAGACGCGTTGATGAACCTCGGCCGATATTCGATATAGCCCAAGTCCGCCATGGTCGTCACAGAGTTGGTCGCCCAGTTCACTCTCGGCGGCAGCTGTCCCTACCAGTAATTGCAGCGCTGCAGGGCTGAAATTGCCGCATAGCTCAAGAGTAGGCCGGACAACTTGTTCCCCCAGTTGATCAGCATTGATTCCCATCGATTCCCCCCAACATCCAGTTATCGAACATCATAGGTTATTCAGCATGAAGTTAGCTGTTGAATCTAATTTTAGACTTAACAGATAAAGCTAACAGGCTGTTTTATAGGATTTTTATGGGTTTTTGGGAATGATTGGCTATGTCCATAACTAACACTTAGTCGATTTGCTTATTTAAGGCACCTCTGATTAATTCAGATAGATCTCTGCGGATCCTAAAAATGGTTTTTATCAAGGCGAAGCCCGCCGTTCATGTCGAGACCTGGACAAGGGTTTCAACACCGAGAAAATCATTTTTAGAACCGCCCTACGGGGCTTTCAGGCGACCCCAGACTCTTTGTTACGCCTTATTTGAAAGGTCTAGACCTTACTGCCAAGACGTGCCGCGATTCCGGATTCGCCTGAAAGCCAGAGTTCATCTGAATTAATCAGAGTTGCCTTAAGTGTTCAAGAACCCAATATATAGCGCAATCTTGTGGGGCTGATAGCCTAAAAGGCGCATAGGGTATAGGTTGGAATACCGAGATCCTGAAGCTTTTGACTGCCACCAAGATCGGGCAAGTCAATGATAGCGGCAGCTTCATAAATAGTGGCATCAAGCTGCTTGACCAGCGATGCTGCGGCGCAAAGGGTACCGCCGGTAGCTATCAGGTCGTCCAGTAGCAATACTTTGGCAGCGGCAGGGATGGCGTCTTTGTGAACCTCCAGCACCGCTTGACCGTATTCGATATCGTACGCTTCTTCCAGAGTTTCAGCTGGAAGTTTGCCTTGCTTGCGAAAGAGCACCAGGGGTTTGTTGAGCTCGTAGGACAGAACCGAACCGAGCAAAAAGCCACGGGCATCAAGAGCGGCAATATGAGTGATGTCGGTCTCTACATAACGCTGTATAAAGCTGTCGGCAACCATTCTTTGCGCTTTGGGAGATAGGTACAGCGGAGTGATATCGCGAAAGGTAACCCCGGGTTGTGGCCAGTCTGGAATGGGGCGCACGAGGGATTTGATAAAGTACTCGTCAAAAATCATCCGGGATCCTTAAGCGGAATTACAACGATTGAGCGGAATCTTTTGGATTGTCGATCACGCGGCCGCCGGCCAGTGCACACAAGCGTTCGGAATCAATGATGTTGATATCCTTGCCGTTGGCTTCGATCAGGCCATTACGCTGAAAACGGGTGAAAACCCGGCTGACGGTTTCAACGGCAAGCCCCAGATAGTTGCCCATTTCATTGCGAGACATCGACAGGCGAAAGGCGTGGGAAGAGTAGCCGCGGCGTCGGAATCGTGCAGACAGGTTAACCAGGAAGGTTGCGATACGCTCATCGGCGTTCTTCTTGCTGAGCAATAGCATCATCTGTTGGTCGTCGCGAATGCGGCGGCTCATCAGCAGCATTAACTGCTTTTGTAACTTGGGCAGTTTGTCGGAAAGCTCATTGAGGCGTTCAAACGGAATCTCGCAGATCATAGTGGTTTCCATGGCCTGGGAAGAAACCGGGTAGGTGTCGCCATCCATACCGCTTAGACCGAGGATTTCACTGGGTAGCTGAAACCCCGTGATTTGCTCTTCGCCTTCGTTGGTTGAGGTATAGGTTTTCAAAGCCCCGGAACGCACGGCGTAGATTGAGGTGAAGGGATCTCCTTCAAGAAACAGGTGTTCACCCTTTTTTAGTGGGCGGCCCCGCTTGATGATGTCGTCCAGTTGATCAATTTCATCCATCGCCAGGGCAATCGGCAGGCAGAGGGAACTCAGACTACATTCCTTGCAGGCGACATGGTTGACGTGCTTCACGGTGAGTTTAGAGCTCATAGGCGGGGACAAGACCCTTTAATATGTCAGATTATATTCCGACATATTGTAGGGGAAATTACTCACAAAACAAACAGAGCACGCAATGCACTTTTGTGGACAGTGCTCTGGGAGGATTTACTCATAGAACGTTATGCTTGCAAGCCAGGGCTAGATAACCTTCGAAAAGCGTCCCTTGTTGCTTTCCTGGCCCAGATAATGGTCAAACTGCATGCAAATATTGCGAATCAGCAGGCGGCCTCGACCAGTGACCTCGATACCCTGTTCATCGAGGGTGATCAAACCGTCTTCGGCCATGGGTTTTAATTGATCCAGCTCTGCAGCGAAGTAATTCTTGAAGTTGATATCCCAGCGTTGCTCAACCGCAGCAAAATCCAGCTCAAAATGGCAAATGAGTTGGGAAATAACCGCCTGACGAATAAAGTCATCCTTGTTCATGACCAGACCGCGTTTGATGGCAAACTGATGGTTCTCGATGCGGTTCATGTACATCTTGATGTCGGCATGGTTTTGGCTGTAAGCCCCGTTCACCTGACTGATAGATGATACGCCCATGCCGACCAGATCGCAGTGAGCATGGGTAGTGTAGCCCTGGAAGTTACGGTGCAGGGCTCCGGACTCCTGGGCGATTGCCAGCTCATCGTCCGGACGCGCGAAATGATCCATACCAATATAGACATAACCGGCGTCCAGCAAGCGTTCGGTGGTGCTTTGCATGATCGCCAGTTTTTCCGCAGAAGAGGGTAAATCCTCCGCATTGATGCGGCGCTGGGGCATAAACCGCTCTGGCAGGTGGGCGTAATTGAACACCGATAGACGATCCGGGGCGATCTCGATGACCCGCTCTAGAGTCGTCATAAAGCTCGCTTCGCTTTGAAAGGGCAAACCGTAGATTAAATCGATATTGATCGACTGAAACTGAAGCGTGCGTGCGGCGTCAATGATGGCCATGGTGTCGGCTTCGGATTGTTCGCGATTGACTGCCTTTTGCACTTTGGGATCCAGGTCCTGCACGCCCAGGCTGCAGCGATTGAAACCCATTTCACGCAGTGCATTCATGGTCGCCCAATCCGCTTCGCGAGGGTCAATCTCGATGGAAAAGTCACCCTCGGTTTCGTCTACCAGGTTGAAGTGTTGGCGCGTTTTCTTCATTAACGCCTGCATCTGCTCGATGCTGAGGAAGGTGGGGGTGCCGCCGCCCCAATGGAGTTGTTCGACGCGTTGTTCGGTACTGAAAAGTTCGGCCTGCATTTCGATTTCTCGATGCAGTAACTCTAGGTAGGGAAGCGCCTTGCTACGATCTTTGGTGATAACTTTGTTGCAGCCACAGTAGTAGCAAACATGGGTACAAAAAGGCAGGTGGAAGTAGAGTGACAGAGGGGTGTTCTTGGTGACACTTTCGCGCGCAGCCTGGCGATATTCATCAATACTGAAAAGTTCGTGAAACTGCACCGCGGTTGGATAAGAGGTGTAACGAGGCCCGGCACCTTCGTAGCGCTTGATCAGTTCGATATCCCAAACCAGCTTGTTACTGCTCATTGAATGCTCACTTCCATTTGTTGATGTTGGGGCGCATGAAGAGGAGGCTCAACACACAGCCAATCAGACCCACAGTTTAGTCGTAGCGGGTATGGAATGTGTTGATTCCCATCAAGCGCGGACCGACAATTGATGAAACAGCTGCATTAACCACTGCTGATGGGGGCCGGGTAGCGTCCAGAGACCGAACAGGATAACCAATACACCCGCCAGGCTACGGGTGGTCGGGTTTTGCATAAAGGCGGTCAACCGAGAGGATACCAGACTGGCAGTAACCAGCAGCGGTAAGGTACCCAGACCAAAAGCCAGCATCAGCAGGGCCGAATTGAGCGCGCTGCCCTGGGTTGCCGTCCAGATCAGGGTGCTGTATACCAGGCCACAGGGTAGCCAGCCCCAGAGCGTGCCCAGCAACAGGGCTGAAGAGGGCGATTTTACCGGCAACAGTCGACGCGAATAGGGCTGCAAGGGTTTCCATATCACGCCACCAATTCGCTCGATAGCGACCAGTCCGCGCCACCAGTTGGCCAGATAAAGCCCCATGGCAATGAGTAACAAACCAGCCAGTGTTCGCATGCCAATGATCACTGCACTGCCTTGTTGCTGCAAGGCCCAGCCCAGACTACCCATTAGGGCTCCGGCCAGGGTATAGCTGGCAATGCGGCCCAGGTGGTAGCCCAGTACAATGGGTAACAGCGCTTGCTTATTGCCTGAGGGGAGTCCCGAAGAAAGCGCGGCCATAATGCCCCCGCACATTCCAACGCAATGAGCACCGCCAAACAGGCCCAGTGTGAACGCAGTGAACAGCAGTGAAACATCAACCATGAGGCTTATCGGAGTCTGAGTCAGCTGTGATTCGATCGGTTGGAGCCGCCGGATCGGTACTGCTGGGCGATCCGGCTGTGTCGTTGCTCTGCGGAGTCTCTGGAGAGCGGGGGGTAGGCTCTTCATCAAACAAAATGCTATGGGCCGGACCTTCGAGGTCGTCGAACTGACCGTCATCGACTGCCCAGAAAAAGATCCATACGCCGATTGCTACAAACAGCAGGGCGATCGGTATGAGTAGGTAGATCGATTCCACAGTTTACTCCGTACTGCGTTACAGGCTTTTGCTGGCAGGGCGGCGTCCAAGGCGCAGGGCATTGCCGACCACCACCAGAGAACTGCTTGCCATACCGATAGCCGCCATCCAGGGCGCCAGAAATCCACTGGCTGCCAGAGGTAGGGCAAGCAGATTATATCCCAATGCCCAGGCAATGTTTTCACGAATGATGGTGCGGGTTTTGGCCGCAATATCCAGGGCGTCCGTCAGTTGGTTCAAATCGCCCGAGAGTAACACCATGTCGGCATTGGTTTTTGCCAGATCCGAAGCGCTGCCCATGGCAACTGAAATATTGGCGGCTGCCAGCACCGGTACGTCGTTGATGCCATCACCCACCATCAGAACCTGTGCCCCTTGTTGCTGCAGGGATTGTAAGCGTTCCAGTTTGATATCCGGGGTCGCGGCAGCCATGGCGGAATCGATGCCCAGGCGCTTGGCCATGGCATTTACGACGGTTACTGCATCACCACTCAATAGCTCGACCTGATAGCCTTTTTGTTGCAGAGTTGCGATGGTTGCTGCCGCTTCGGATCTGAGTTGATCATCCAAGCGAAACCAACACAAAGGCTCGTTATTGCCTGTCAGTAAAATCCACTGGCCTTCAGGTCGGGGTGGTGCGGGCAGCGGGTTCTGGCCGCAGGCAAATGAGGGTTTACCCAAACGATAGCGTTGTCCGCCGATAACCCCTTCAACCCCTTCACCGGTCACATGCCGCAGTTGCTCGGCAGCTTCGATGCCATTTTGGTGGAAAACCCGTGCGATGGGGTGTTCTGATTCGGCTTCGAGCCGGGCGGCAAGTGTTAAACCCTGATCTACGTCGAAGTCGTTGAGGCTGACAACCTCTTCGAGGCTGAGCTTGCCCTGGGTAAGGGTGCCTGTCTTATCAAACAGGATATGGGTTACCCCGTTGAGGGCTTCAAAAACGTGTCCGCGGGTAACCAGTAAACCCTGGCTATGGAGAAAGCCCGTAGCGGTAGTCAGTGCGGTAGGCGTAGCCAGCGAGAGGGCACAAGGGCAGGTGACGACCAGCACTGACAGGGTGATCCAGAATGCATCGTCGGGGCGTTCCAGGTACCAGAACGAGAATACGCTGCCAGCGGTCAGCAAAACAGCGGCTACGAACCAGCTGGCGACCTGGTCAGCAAGTTTTGCCGCCTTGGGCTTTTCCTGCTGGGCGCGATCGAGCAGGCGGACAATGGCCGACAAGCGGGTTTCGGTACCGATATCGGTAATTTCAATCATCAGGCTGTTTTCAATATTGGCACTTCCCGCTATCAGGTTGTCACCCGGGGTTTTGCGGATGGGCATATATTCGCCGGTCAGTGCCGATTCGTCGACGCTGCTATCACCCTTTAGCACCAGGCCGTCGGCCGGGACGTTCTGCCCCGGGCCAACCCGTACCCGATCTCCCACGGCCAGCTCGGTAATGGAGATCCTCTCTTCAACCTCGGCGCCTTCCTCATTCGTCACAAGTCGAATGGCACTGGCCGGCAGCAAACTGAGTAAGGCATTGCCACTTCGATTGGTGCGATGGCGTGCACGCATCTCCAGGAATCGTCCGAGCAGCAACAGGAAGGTAAACATGCAGACGGAGTCGAAGTAGACTTCGCCGCTGCTAAAAAACATCGCCCAGCTACTGGCGATATAGGCGCCGCCAATGGCGATGGAAACTGGTACATCCATACTCAGGTGGCGGGTTTTGATATCCCGCCAGGTGGCTTCGAAGAAGGGACGGGCGGCATAAAAGACGACGGGTGTGGCGACCAGGAAACTGACCCAACGTAGGAAATCCCGGTGCTCGGTTTCCATGCCCTGTATAGCGCCGGCATAGAGCGCAATGGCATACATCATCACTTGCATCATGCCGATGCCACTGACCGCGAGTCGGCGAATGGCAAGGCGATTTTCGCGGCTGGCGATCTCATCCTGCTGACTGGGCAAGTAGGGGTGTGGTCGATAGCCGATGCTGGCGATACGTTCCAGGATATCGCTTAGCAGCAGCTGGCCTGGGCGCCAGCGAATATTGGCTTGATGGGTACTCAGGTTAACCGAGGCGGACTCAACCTCGCTAAATCGGCTCAATTGTTGTTCCAGCAGCCAGGTGCAGGCGGCGCAGGTGATCCCTTCGATAATCAGGGTGGCTTGCAGGGTGCCATCGGAATGGTTGTGCACAAAGCCCTGCTGCAAGGCAGGTTGATCGTAGAGTTTCAGTTCTGCCCGGTACTCATCCGCGACAGGTTCAGGAGTCACTGCTACGTTGGAGCGAAAGCGGTAATAGTTACCCAGGCCGCCCTGGTCGATGGCTTCTGCCACCACCTTGCAGCCCATACAGCACATAGGGTGGGATACGCCGGCAATGGTTGCCTCAAACGGCACGCTGCCGCGCATCACTTCGCCGCAGTGGTAGCAGGCCGTAGACTGATCAGTCATTGTTATCAGGGGCCGGTATAACCAATTTGGATATCTGTATTACCGTCGAAGTTGTGCTGGCCTTCGATTAGCCAGCCTTCCTCAGAGGGCTTGTAGGAAACCTGGTCTTCAATGGTTTCCAGGTGCAGATAGCGACGGCCACTCAGTTCACGCTCAAGTTGTCCGGTATAACGACCGGCCGAAACCTGCTTCACATCGATGATCTGGTCCTGCTTGGCCTGGGTTGGAGAGAGGAAACTCAGGCGAAGCGAGGGGGGGAGTTGTTCACCACGGCTGCGCAGCTGCAGGCTGACTTCACCGGTCAGTTGATCAACCTTGAGGTCGGCGCCAATCTGCAAGGTCTCGGCGCGTTGGTTACGAGCAATCACCTGATTAATGGCTTTGCCGCTTTTGTAATACTCGTCTTTGACCAGGCTGTCCTGGTTCGTGAAAGCCACGATGAGCATGGTGGTGCCCAGGCATACGGAAGCCATAGGGATGCCAAACACAAACCAGAACCAGCCCTGGCGATACCAGGGCGCTACAGGTTCGTCAGATTGTTGGGTTGAATAAGCGCTCATGGATAATGACTCAT
Organism: Aestuariirhabdus haliotis; assembly: GCF_023509475.1. Taxonomy (NCBI): domain Bacteria; kingdom Pseudomonadati; phylum Pseudomonadota; class Gammaproteobacteria; order Oceanospirillales; family Aestuariirhabdaceae; genus Aestuariirhabdus; species Aestuariirhabdus haliotis. Next base: position 31,975 of record NZ_JAKSDZ010000010.1, read on the forward strand.
ACTTTGTTACTACGTGAAGGATTGGCGATTGTACGGTTTACAGGTCGGTAGGACCAATAAATCGGCTGTCATGTACTCCAGTGACGCTGCTGTCGTCGGTGGAAATCACGGTGAACTCAATATCACTGGAACGTTTTGTGATATTAGCCGGGTCAACTTCCAGACGAACCGGAATAGAGGCGACATCCCCGGAGCGCACCAGAACCACTTCGTCACCCTGGTAATTAAGCCCTTTGAGGCCGCTAGCAGAAATTTTGAAATGGTGATCACGACCATCCATATTAGCAACCTTCAGGGTGTAAACGTTCTCAATCATGCCCTGACTGGTTTCGTTATACAGGCTATTGCGGTCTCGAAGCACCTCCATCGAAAGCGGTACGCGAGTATTCAGGGTGTAAATAACGATGCCAATCATGACCAGCAGCACGGCCAGATAACCCAACAGGCGAGGTCGCAGGATATTGGTTTTGCCGCCTTCCAGGTTGTGTTCCGTGGTGTAACTGACCAACCCTTTGGGGTAGTCCATTTTATCCATGATTTCATCGCAGGCGTCGATACAGGCCGCACAACCGATGCATTCGTACTGTAGACCATCACGAATATCGATGCCGACCGGGCAGACGTGCACGCAGACCTTGCAGTCGATGCAATCTCCTAGCCCCTGTTCTTTGTAATTAGTGTCCTTTCGACGAGGGCCTCGGCTTTCACCACGTTTGGGATCATAGGAAACAATCAGGGTGTCCTGGTCAAACATAACCGCCTGAAAACGAGCATAGGGACACATGTAAATGCAGACCTGTTCCCGCAAAAAGCCTGCATTGGCGTAGGTGGCGACCGTAAAGAAGAGAATCCAAAAGGCAGCCCAGGGCCCAATTTCAAACGCCAGTAAGCTGGGAACCAGCTCGCGTATCGGAGTGAAGTAACCCACGAAGGTGACACCGGTGGCAAAGGCAACCACAAACCAGATGCCATGTTTAGCGGCTTTACGCAGAAATTTTTCGACACTCATGGGTTGTTGGTCGAGTTTGATGCGGCGGTTACGCTCGCCTTCTGTAACCCGCTCGGCCCACATATAAACCCAGGTGTAAACGCTCTGGGGGCAGGTGTATCCGCACCAGACGCGGCCGGCTAGCACGGTAATAAAGAATAATCCCATGGCGCAGATAATGAGTAACCAGGACAGCAGCATGAAATCCTGGGGCCAGAAGGTGGTGCCAAACATATGGAATTTACGGGCCGGAAGGTCCCATAGGACAACTTGCTGACCGTCCCAGTTAATCCAGGCAAAGCCAAAATAAAGGATAAACAGAAACCATCCACCGGCCATTCGCAGGGTTCGGTAGATCCCTTTGAAAGAGCGGGTGTAGATCTGCTCTCGGCTTTGGTATAGGTCGACGACTTCGATGGATTCTACAGGGCTGCTACCAGTTTCCTTGGGATCTACGGGTGTGTTCATGTTGCATCCAGGCGGTAAGATCAAAAAAATCCGGCAAGCTGAGTCCAGCGAGGAGGAGTGGCCGGTTTTCCATAAAGCTGGCAGTCAGCGCTATGGAAAACCGGCTGCCCGGGAGGGCAGCCGGGTATAGCGTTACTTATTCGACAGGCTGTAGATGTAAGCTGAGACAAGGTGGACCTTGTCTTCACCCAGAATGTCATTCCAGGCAGGCATTACGCCGTTACGGCCGTTACGAATGGTGTAAGCCACACGAGCAGGTGATGAACCATAGAGCCAGATGTTGTCGGCCAGGTTAGGCGCACCCAGCGCCAGATTACCTTCACCGGCAGCACCGTGACAGGCGGCACAGGTTGCATCGAATACGACCTTGCCTGCGGCTAGCTGAGCGGCATCGGCATTTTGCTCGAGACCGCTCATGGAGCGAACGTAGGCGGTGACATCGGTCACGCCCTTGTCACCAATCACGGCCCCCCAGGCTGGCATCTGGCCCTTACGTCCCTCAGCGATACTGGTTTTAATGGCATCGGCGCTGCCGCCATATAACCAGGAACCATCGGTCAGGTTAGGGAAGCCAAAGGCACCACGGGCATCGGAGCCATGGCACAGGGCGCAGTTGTTGGCAAAAATGCGCTGCCCCATCTGCAAGGCCTGCTCGTCTTTTGCCACATCTTCAACGGAAAGGGCGCTGAACTTGGCATAGATCGGGCCATATTCTTTCTCGGCTTGCGCCATCTCTTCTTCGTATTGGCCGATCTGGGTCCAGCCACCGATACCGGGGAAATTACCCATGCCTGGGTAGTAGATGAGGTAGACAACACCAAAAATCAGGGTGCCGACAAACATCTTGAACCACCAGCCTGGCAGGGGGTTGTCGTATTCCTCGATACCGTCGTAACTGTGACCCGTTGTTTTACCGCCACCCAGGGTTGTGGTGCGGTTGGCAAACAGAATCCAGGTGATCAGTCCGACGCACGTGGTGGTCAGGATGATGATCCACCAACTCCAAAAGCTATCCATTATTCTTCTCCTGATCAGAGTTTTCTAACGAGTCCGGGTCGTCTGCGAAGGGCAGGTTAGCCGCTTCGTCAAAGTCTTTTTTCTTGCTGGAGCTGTACGCCCAAAGGACAACGCCGATGAACGCAAGCAGCGCGAAAACAGTAGCCAGACCTCGTAATGTATTGATATCCACTGTGATTACCGCTTCTGAGAAATGACGGTGCCGAGGTTCTGCAGATAAGCAACCAGTGCATCCAGCTCGGTTTTGCCGCGAACGGCATCGCTGGCGCCTGCTATATCCTCATCGGTATAGGGAACGCCTACGGTACGCAGAGCTTCCATCTTGGCGGCGGTGTACTTGCCGGTGAGTTTGTTCTCAGCCAGGAAAGAGTACGCCGGCATGATGGAGGTCGGGACCACATCACGGGGGTTGATCAGGTGCGCACGGTGCCAGTCATCGGAATAACGCTGTCCAACACGAGCCAGATCAGGACCGGTACGCTTGGAGCCCCACAGGAAGGGGTGCTCGTAAACGCTTTCACCGGCAACCGAATAATGGCCGTAACGCTCGGTTTCTGCACGGAAAGGGCGAATCATCTGTGAGTGGCAGCCGACGCAGCCTTCACGGATATAGATATCGCGACCTTCCAGTTGCAATGCATTGTGAGGCTCAAGGCCCTCAACAGGCTCGGTAGTCTCTGCCTGAAAGAACAGAGGTACGATCTCAACCAGGGCGCCAAAGCTGATGGCGATGATGGTAAAGAAGATCATCAAGCCGATATTTTTTTCGACAATTTCGTGATTCATGATTCTGTTCCCCTTAGGCCATCTGCGCCGCAGCGTTCGCTTTAACCGGATCGGCGTTACGGACGGTGGCCCAGGTGTTATAAGCCATCAGAAGCATGCCCAGCAGGAAGAAAGCACCGCCGATCGCACGGACGATGTAACCAAATTCACTGGCCTGAACTGATTCGATAAAGCTGTAAGTCAAGGTGCCGTCGGTATTTACTGCGCGCCACATCAGGCCCTGAGTAATACCGTTTACCCACATGGAAGCGATGTACAGAACGGTACCGATGGTCGCCAGCCAGAAATGGGTATTGATCAAGGATACGCTGGCCATCTCATCTTTACCCCAGAGTTTGGGGATCAGGTGATAGAGGCAGCCGATCGATACCATGGCAACCCAGCCCAAGGCACCGGCGTGTACGTGACCAATGGTCCAGTCGGTGTAGTGGGAGAGGGCGTTGACGGTCTTGATGGCCATCATTGGGCCTTCAAATGTCGACATACCGTAGAAGGAGAGTGATACCACCAGGAAGCGCAATACCGGGTCGGTGCGCAGCTTATGCCAGGCGCCACTCAGGGTCATCATTCCGTTGATCATGCCACCCCAGGACGGTGCCAGCAGGATCAGCGACATCACCATGCCCAGGCTCTGAGCCCAATCCGGGAGAGCGGTGTAGTGCAGGTGGTGAGGGCCAGCCCAGATGTAGATAGCAACCAGAGCCCAGAAATGCACGATAGACAAACGGTAAGAGTAAACAGGGCGACCTGCTTGCTTGGGTACGAAGTAGTACATCATGCCCAGGAAACCGGCGGTCAGGAAGAAACCTACCGCGTTGTGTCCATACCACCACTGAATCATGGCGTCTTGAGCACCCGCGTAAACAGAGTAGGACTTCCACATGTTAACCGGAATGGCCATGTTGTTAACAATATGAAGCACGGCGACGGTGACAATAAAGCCGCCGAAGAACCAGTTGGCAACATAGATGTGCTTGCCCTGACGCTTCATGATGGTGCCGAAGAAGACAATCGCGTAGGAGACCCAAACAATGGCGATGGCAATGCCAATAGGCCATTCCAGTTCGGCGTACTCTTTGGAGGTTGTCAGGCCCTGAGGCAGGGTGATAACAGCAGCAACGATGATTGCTTGCCAGCCCCAGAAAGTGAAAGCGGCCAGACTGTCAGAAAACAGTCGAGCTCGACAAGTACGCTGCACGACGTAGTACGACGTAGCGAAGAGGGCACTACCACCAAAGGCAAAAATAACGGCGTTCGTATGAAGCGGACGCAGGCGGCCAAAGGTTAGGTAAGGTTCAAAGTTTAGGTCAGGAAAAACCAACTGGGTAGCGATTAACACTCCCACTGCCATTCCAACGATCCCCCAAATGACCGTCATAATGGCAAACTGGCGTACGACCTTATAGTTATAAAATGAAGTATTGGTTACCGTACTCATCTTTCAGGTTCCATCAGTTGCACGTGCTGTTTTGTCATAACATCAACCCGAACGCGGTCCAAGCGTAGGTGTACGCTCTTTATTTATAATTTTTATTGTGCGGAAGTTGTCCGCTGAGGCTATGACTCTTTGTAAGCAGGCGAAGGTCGAAGAGCTTCGGCCGCTTGGCTCCCTTATAAGGCGGTTCCGATTACCAAGGCAATCGATTCCGGCTGCGGAGGATAAGTGTTGCGCGTGATATATGTCAACAAGCATCCACAGGGCCTTTGTACCAAACCACTCTAGGTTGCTGCTTGATCTAAATCAATCTTTTATGGACTGTGTCGCTCAATGGAAATATAGCAACGGATTAATCGGCTTTTGGCTGAGGTAGCCCGGCTGTGTTCAGGAGTTGCTCATAGTCGGTCAGCACCAGTTTTCGGGCGTCTATATCGATTAAACCTTGCTGTTGGAATTTGCTCAGCGCACGGCTCAGGGTTTCTTTCGGCAATCCCAGGAAGTTGGCGATATCATCACGCCGCATGCTCAGGGTCAGGGTCGGGTAATCGAATCCGCGTCGGCGGGTGCGTTGCTCCAGGTTAATAAAGAAAGCAGCCACGCGTTGGTCGACATTTTTTCTTCCCATGAGTGTGGTAAAGCTGAGCTGGCTGTGGAAGCTCTCCATGCTGAGCATGGTAAAGAGATTGCTGCGCAGTTCCGGTACTTTGTCGGCGTAGTCCATTAAACGTTGATAGGGGATTTCGCAGACATAGCTTTGTTCCAGGGCAATGGCCTTGTATGGGTAATGGCCTACGGCCATGCCGCTGTAACCCACCAGCTCACCGCTAAAACTGAAGCCGCATACCTTTTCTTTGTGCTGCTCATCCGGTAACACCAGCTTGAAGGCACCGGCGCTAATGGCGTAGATGGCATTAAAGGCGTCGCCTTCGCCAAACAAGACCTCTCCTGCAGCAAGTGGCACCCGGCGCTGAAGGAGACCTTCTATCAGGTCAAACTGGTTGCCGGATATTTCGAGTGGATTGCACAGAGGGAACAGGGCGCAGTGTTCGCATTGGACGTACTTGTCCTCTTCTGCTTTGGTGCAGTCTCTTTTGGGGCAACTGGGCTCTGTTGGTTGAGTCATCGGGCGCAAGTCTAGGGTCAAAATGCCATCTTAAAGCAGTCGCAATCTGTCGGCTTTGATAATTATCAACTTTCACCAGAAAGCGAACGGGTTGTTATTGCTACTGCTTGCCTTTGCCTTTGCCTGGCAAGCAGTGCAGTCATTGATTGATTAATTAATGGGAAAGAACGGTGGCTTTCTCTTCAACTTCGAGCATTGGCTTGATGGCTTCCAGTAACTGCCGACGTTGCGGTGAATTTTCCCACATTTGCCAGGACTGGACATTCGCCCAGTTAATGATGACGAGGCGATGATTGGGGTTAGCAACATCTTTCAGCGATTCGCTGGAGATAAAGCCTGGCGCCTGAACAACGCCTGAAATGGTTTTTTTGATGGCTTCTTCGTAGTGTGGGCCAAGGCCTTCTGCTATTACTCGTTCGATGACGACTTTGATCATTGATATTTCCTTACTGATCGCTACTTATGAATTATCTGTCCAGATAATCTCTTTATAACCGAACTGCCTGCTAACGCAAGTACTTACCTTCTGTATTCTGGTGTTTTTCAGGTAATTAGGCCGAAGGTCTTACAGGGCTGTGAATTGATCAGGGCAGGCAGCTGAATCGTTTGGACTCAGGCTTTTGGTTCCGATGGTGGCTCTGGTAAAGTAGCGGCTTTCATTGTTAATGATCAAAGGGAATGCCTTCGATGCCCCACAACCCTACCCATGTATTGGATGCTTGCGGATTACTCTGTCCGGAACCTGTTATGTTGCTGCATAACAAGGTTCGTGAGATGGCATCGGGTGAAGTGTTGGAGGTGATCGCCACAGATCCATCAACCACTCGGGATATTCCAAAATTTTGTAACTTTCTGGATCATGAACTGCTTTCCCAGGAAGAGCGTGATCGCAAATATTTCTACTATATTCGCAAGGGTTAGAGGGTCAGGAGGTTAGGCAGGGTTCCTTGCTATTGAGCTAACTTGCCAGCACTTTATGATGTCGTTGCTGTTTTTCATGTGTTTTCGTGGGTATCAGATGGATGTCTGATTGCGGCGGAAAATACGAAATAAACGCCATCCTAATAAGAGTGCTGCGGTGCTGAGGCCCGTTAATAACCCGATCCAAAACCCTGCAGGCCCCATAGCCCTGGTGATATGGTCGGTTAACCCCAGGGTGTAGCCCAAGGGCAGGGCGATGACCCAATACGCGATCAGGACGATCAGCATCGGCATTCGAGTGTCTTTGTAGCCTCTCAGGCTGCTGGCTGCGGCTACCTGCAGAGCATCCGGTACTTGATACAAGGCCGCGAACAGCAATAAATAGGAGGCAATTTCTATTACGCCATTATTGTCCGTATACAGCGACACAATCTGCAACGGAAACAGTATTAGCAGGATGGCGGTTGTTGCTGAAAGCAGGGTGTTAAAGCCCAGGCCCGTCAGGGAGGCTATTTGGGCACGGTAATAGTTGCCGGCCCCCACTTCATAACCTACCCGGATCGTCATGGCCAGGCCGACGCTGAGCGGTAGCATATAGGTGATCGAAGATACGTTGAGTGCGATCTGGTGCCCGGCAATGATTTCAGTTGGCAGTCGGCCAATGAGTAATGCGATTACGGAGAAAATGCTGGCTTCGACAAAAATGGTGATGCCGATAGGGGCGCCCAGGCGGGTCAGGGTAAGGATACGATTCAATTGGGGCTTAACGGAACCTTTAAGCAGGCCCAGCGCCCGGTGTCCTTTGTCGAAGGATATGTAACAAATCATGCAGGTGAGCATGGCGGTAGCTGACAATGCGGTAGCATAACCGCAGCCGGCGGCTCCCAGTTCCGGAGCGCCCCACTGGCCATAAATAAACGCGTAATTAGCCGGGATGTTGAGGCCAAAACCGACGAAAGCGAAGATCATTCCTGGTTTGGTTTGGGAACGGCCTTCACAGTAGCAGCTTAATGCCAGATAGATGGCCATCATCGGAAAGCCCCAGCTAAAGGCATCTAGATAGCGGCTAGCTTCAACCGCAACAGGCTGGGTAACATCCAGCCACTGAAACGCAAGGTCAGCATTTCTGACCAGCATGACCGCAAGGGCCCCTGCGATAATGGCTATCCATATTGATTGATGCGCTGCAGGTGCAATTTCAGCATGTTTTCCGCCGCCGGCTAACTGCGCCACTGTGGGCACTAATGCCATTAACAGACCCCGCATAAACAGGAAGATGGGTATCCATATACTGTTACCCACTGCCACGGCGGCCAAGGTGGTGGCATTATAGTTACCAGCCATCAGGGTATCGACCAGTCCCATGCCACTGGTGGCAATCTGGGCGGCGATGATCGGGGTGGCTAGGCTGATTAGCTGCTTCAGTTCAATTGAAGCCTGACTGCGCCATGAAGGCTGCATGGGTGAGCTCGTAAAGTTGGAATCGCCGGTTATATTACCTCGACCCGACTCTGGGTGGTATTGTTGCGAATACCTATATAACCATAGCTTGCGGCTTCGGCCGCGCTAACTTAAGCTGCTGCGCCTTCGATGATTCTCTTTAGGAGTGGGGCCGCCCCATCATGAAAATTGTTGCCGATGAAAATATGCCTCTGGTGGAAGAGTTTTTCTCAGGTTGGGGGGCGATTGAACGAGTTTCAGGTCGAGCCATTGGTCCAGAGCATGTTCGTGACGCGGATCTGCTCTTGGTGCGATCGGTGACACCCGTAAACAGCGCATTGCTAGAAGGCAGTAATGTGCGTTTTGTTGGCACGGCCACCATAGGCACGGACCATATTGATCTGGATTATTTGCAGCAACGCAATATCGGATTCAGTGCCGCACCAGGATGCAATGCGCAGGCGGTCGTGCAATATGTTTTTTCGGTGTTGGCATTAGCTTGTGACTGGCGCCAATGTCGCCTGAAGGATTTAGAAGTGGGTATTGTGGGAGCGGGCAATGTGGGTGGCTTGTTATACCGACAGTTAACTGCCCTTGGCGTGAAATGTCTCATCAGCGATCCCTTCCTTGATGATCCTTCGTTGCCTCTTTGCAGTCTTACCGAGGTGTTGCAATCCTCGGATGTGGTTAGTCTACACACACCTTTGACCAAGACGGGGAAATATCCAACAAAGCATCTTGTTAATCGGAATAATTTGCCAGTCCTGAAGCGAGGGGCATTGTTGATTAATAGCGGGCGCGGCCCCGTGATTGATGAGCAGGCATTACTCGAGTTTTTGCTGCAACGCGGAGACCTAAGGGTCGCGTTGGATGTTTGGGAAACCGAACCTGGTATTAATCGACGGGTTTTACAGCAGGTGGACATAGCAACCCCTCATATTGCCGGGTATAGCCTCGAAGGTCGATTGCGGGGTACGGAAATGATCTATCAAGCAGCCTGTGAGTATTTTGAGAAACCTGAGCAGTACTCTCTTGCTCAATTGATGCCATCACCTTCCTTGGAGGGAGTGCGAGTGCAGGCTCAGGAGGATGCTCAGTCGATGGCATTTCGATTGGCGCGGTTGCTTTATGATGTGCGTGATGATGATCTTAGAATGCGTCGACAGTTGGCTGCTAGCAATGACGTTGCGTTGTTATTTGATCGTTTGCGTAAGGAGTACCCGTTGCGGCGTGAAAATAGCAGTCTGGAGGTTGAATTCGATAAGCATTCAGACGATCGAAATGGTTTTATTTTCGGTTTGGGTTTTAATCTCGTCGGAGCAACTTCTGGTCCGCAGAGTAAGGGAGAATAATAAGGGTGAATCGACATTTCCGTTTGGGTTTGATAGTTAATCCACTGGCCGGTATCGGGGGCGCGGTTGGTTTAAAAGGTAGCGATGGAGATGAGATTGTCGAGCAGGCCTTTGCGCGTGGAGCGCTTCCCCATGCAACAGAGCGCACTCGAATCGCCCTGGAGATGCTGCGTGAATTACAACATCAGATTTCCGTCTTTACCTACTCGGGCGAGATGGGAGAAAGCCTGGCTCGGGAAATGGGCTTTGACGTTGACGTTATCGGTGAGATCGATAGCGGAAAAACCACTGCAAAAGATACTGAGCGAGCCGCCAGAGAACTGCAATCGCTTGGAGTGGATCTGATCCTGTTTGCGGGAGGGGATGGTACCGCCAGAAATATTTGCCATTCGGTGGGCGAAATGCAACCCGTGCTGGGGATTCCTGCCGGGGTCAAAATTCATTCCGGCGTTTATGCGGTAACTCCTCAGGCAGCGGGAGAGGTCGTCGCTCAATTGATTACCGGAAAATTGGTTACAGTTGCGGAGGCGGAAGTTCGAGATATCGATGAAGAGGCATTTCGTGGTGGTCAGGTGAAAGCGCGTTATTACGGCGATATGCTGGTGCCTCGAGCCCATCAATATGTGCAGCGAGTCAAGCAGGGTGGACGTGAAGTCGAGGAGTTGGTGCTGCAGGATATTGCGGCCAGTATCATCGAGGAGATGGACCCTGAGGCCTTTTATGTGATTGGACCCGGAACTACCACTAGGGGACTGATGGATGAAATGAATCTGGGGAATACCCTGCTGGGTGTTGACCTGGTCAAGGATCAACAGCTGATCGCCTCTGATTTGAGTGCGCAGCAATTGCTGGAACTGACCGAAGGGGCAGAAGTGTACATCCTGGTTACCGCTATTGGTGGGCAGGGGCACATACTGGGGCGTGGTAACCATCAGATATCCCCTGAACTCATACGTCGAGCTGGGGTCGATCATATTCGTGTCATTGCCACTAAATCGAAGCTGGCCGAGCTGGAGGGTGCACCGTTGCAAGTGGATACCGGAGACCCCTCGCTGGATGACCTGCTATCTGGACATGTTCAGGTGATAACCGGGTACAGGGATGCGGTGCTGTATCCGGTTGGCTGGAAACAAGCCACCGATTCAGAGTCAGCGAAACCTGAGGTCCAGGATAAATGCACAAAGCCCTTACACCGAGACTGATGTAAGGGCTCTTCGAGAATTGCTTTTCGTTAGTTAGCTGCCTGCAGGGCAGCGATACGCTTTTCCAGCGGAGGGTGGCTCATAAAGAACTCAGCCATGCTTCTCTTGCCGTTGATACCAAAAGCCACCAGAGAGCCTTCCAGTTCGGGTTCCTTGTTGTTTTGCAGCCGTTGCAGTGCGGCAATCATCTTGTGGCGCCCGGCCAGCTCGGCGCCCCCAATATCGGCTTTGTATTCCCGTTGGCGGGAGAAGAATGCGACGACGATACTGGCCAGAATACCGAACAGCATCTCCAGTACAAAAACCACCCCCATATAGGCAAACATACCCAGACCTTCGCCGTTGTCATCGTTTTGACTCAGAACGCCGCTGATGATGTTGGCGATGATGCGGGCAATAAAGATGACGAAGGTGTTAACAACCCCTTGAATAAGCGCCAGGGTGACCATGTCACCGTTGGCAATATGGCTTACTTCATGACCGAGAACCGCTTCGGCCTCGTCCTGGTTCATATTGTTGAGCAGGCCGGTACTGACGGCGACCAGAGCGTCATCGCGCTTCATGCCGGTAGCGAAGGCGTTAATATCCTCGGCGGGATAAATCGCCACCTGAGGTGTGCCTATGCCGGCCTGTTGGGCCTGGCGCTGCACGGTTTCCAGCAACCAGCGCTCGGTATTGTTCTGGGGTTGATCAATGACTGTGGCGCCGGTAGAGCGAAGCGCCATGGTTTTTGAAAGAGCCAATGAAATAAGCGAGCCACCAAAGCCGAACGCTGCGGCGATCATGAGAAGTCCGCTGGTGCTTCGACTGTCGATACCCAGCAGGCTCATAACGATGCTTAATACAAGCAATACGGCCAGGTTAGTGATGAGAAAAAGTCCAATACGCATCATAGGGTCAGGTTTCCTTTAAATGTAAAACGTCAGATAGATAAAATTATGTGGTCAAAGGGGTGCTTTTCAACAGATCCTGTGTAAAGGCATCGAAAAAGAGCGGTAACTGTTGGTAAGTGGAAGGCGGCACGTCAATCGTACCGGGTATCCAGCAGCCGCTTTAAATTAAAGCGTCAGAAGAGATAGGGGTAATTATTGGTTTTACCGGATAGGCTGGCGAAGTTACCCTGATTGTTTGCCGAACATACCTTGCAGTAGCCGTTGCAGTGCCAGGCTGTTGTGTTGCTCCAGGGCCGTGCGCAGTTGGTGGGCCAGGGTGCCTTGTTGTAGGGCGACACTGGCTGGCAGATTCTCCAATGGTTCTATAGGAAGCTCGACGGGTCGGGCCAGTGCCAGAAACGCCCGCTCAGCGAGCACGGCCTGACCCAGGCCATCCTGGCGCGACTGGTCGTGGTAACGCAGATAGCTTTCATCGGCTAACCACAGCATACAGCTGAAGCAGGCCAGATGGCGGGCACTGGGAATGCCAAACTCATCGAGTTCAAAATCGCCAATAATCTCGTCGACATAGATATCGCCCTTGCGTGGGAAATAACTATAGAGCTTGAGCAGAATACGGGCACAATCCTGGTAGAAATCCTCGATATGAATATCAGCCATCGTGGGTTTTGGGTCCTGTTGATTTAGCTTTAAAAGGCTTCCGAATGTTTGGTTATATTTTATTGACTGTAGGTTTTGAGGAAATGGGCCAGTTTTTCAATGGCCATCTCCAGGTCATCCACCCTGGGTAGCGTGACAATACGGAAATGGTCGGTAGCTGGCCAGTTAAAGGCGCTGCCGTGAACCAGCAGAATTTTCTCCTGGCGAAGCAGATCCAGTACCATGCGTTCATCGTCATAGATTGGATAACGCTTGGGATCGAGTTTGGGGAACAGGTACAAAGCGCCTTTGGGTTTGACGCAGCTGACGCCGGGAATATCATTTAACATCTCCCAGGCCCGGTTGCGCTGTTCCAGAAGCCTTCCACCAGGCAGAATAAGGTCGTTGATGCTTTGGTAGCCCCCGAGCGCGGTTTGGATCGCGAACTGGGTCGGGACATTGGAGCACAGGCGCATGGAGGAGAGCATATCCAGACCTTCTATATAGCTCGTTGCGCGTAAGCGGTTGCCGCTGATAATCATCCAGCCGGAGCGAAAACCGGCGGCTCGATAGGATTTGGAGAGGCCGTTAAAGGAGATGATTAACAGGTCGTCAGCTAACGAAGCCAGTGCAGTATGGGTCGCATCATCGTAGAGTATGCGGTCATAGATCTCGTCTGCATAAACGATCAACGAGTGCTCTCGAGCGATTTGTAACAACTCTTCAAGCAGCTCGGGCGGGTAGACAGCGCCCGTAGGATTGTTGGGGTTGATGATCACCATACCGCGGGTTTTATCGGTGATCTTGCTGCGAATATCTTCCGGATCCGGATACCAGTCGGACTGCTCATCGCACAGGTAATGAATGGGTTTGCCGCCGGACAGGCTGACTGCAGCGGTCCATAAGGGGTAGTCCGGGGCTGGGATGAGCATTTCATCGCCGTTGTTTAGTAGAGCCTGCATCGCCATAACGATCAGCTCGCTGACGCCGTTACCGATGTAGATGTCCTCGATGCCGACGTTCATTACGCCTTTCTTTTGGCAATCTTGCATCACAGCCTTACGGGCACTAAACAGGCCCTTAGAGTCACAGTAGCCCTGTGCCTGGGGTAGGTTGTGAATCACATCCTGGATGATCTCTTCTGGCGCATCAAAACCAAAGGGGGCTGGGTTGCCAATATTTAACTTGAGAACTCGATGGCCTTCTTCCTCAAGGCGTTTGGCTTCCTGTAGCACTGGTCCTCTGATGTCATAACAGACTTCGGCCAGTTTCCCCGATTTTCTAATATCCTTCATACCTACTCGTTTGCTCCTGTCATTACCGGTTTGTTTTTGGTCTGTACCGGGATGCCTATCATACGGTGTGAATGTCTCCGATGCATCCTTGTGAGAGCCGGTGTAAGACCGGTGGTACAAATTATTGATAATCTGCTTGCTTAAATACATTGTGTGCAATATAGTTTTGGAAAATAAAATAGAGAGACCGTTATGAAAACAGATCTGTTCGCAATTGAATGCCAAACCATCAAAGGGGAAAATGTCACTCTGGACGAACATCGAGGCAAGGCCCTGTTAGTGGTGAATACCGCTAGCAAATGCGGTTTTACGCCTCAGTACAAAGGCTTGGAGTCATTACACAAGAAGTACCAGGATAAAGGCTTGGTGGTACTGGGCTTTCCCTGCAATCAATTTCGCGAGCAGGAGCCGGAGGGGGAGGGAGAGATCGCCAGTTTCTGCGAACGCAATTTTGGTGTCAGCTTTCCTCTGTTTGCCAAGGTTGATGTCAATGGTGAGAATACACACCCTCTGTTCTCTGCCTTGAAAACTGCCGCACCGGGTTTGCTAGGCTCCAGAGGGGTCAAATGGAATTTCACCAAGTTCCTGATAGCTCCCGACGGCAAGACAGTAAAACGCTTCGCCCCTATTACTCGTCCTGATAAGATTGAAGCAGAAATTGAGAAGCTGCTAAAAGGCTAAAATTAATGAGCACAATGGATCAGTTGAAGCTGGACAACCAGCTTTGCTTTGCTCTGTACGCCAGTTCCAGAGCTGTGACTCGTCTCTACAGGCCGCTGTTGGAGCCTCTGGGGCTGACCTATCCTCAGTATCTGGTTCTGCTGGTGCTATGGGAGCGTCGCCCTCAGGCCATCAATGTCAAAGAGCTTGGGGAGCAGCTGTTGCTGGATAGCGGTACCTTAACCCCGTTGCTAAAACGTCTGGAGCAATCCGAGCTGATTACTCGACAGCGCTGTGAGCATGATGAGCGGGCAAGGATGATCTCTTTGACTGCGAAGGGCACGGCTCTCAGAGTACAGGCCAGCTGTATCCCCGGCAAATTGATGCAGTCATCCAGCATGCCGGCGGTGCAAGTCAGTGCTCTTCGTGATCAGCTTAAAACGCTGCTCTCGGCAATCGGGCCGGCAGAGATGTAGCGGCCGACAGGTTTCTTTCGCTGGTTTGTTTGAGCGCCGGTGCACCTGCCTATTTGGTGACCGATTGTCCGGTCGTTTCGATGTTTATAGGGTTGGCTGAGTATTGAAGGTTTGTTGGCCCCATCTGTTGATGCTTCTGGCTAGTTCATCTTTTCGAAACGGTTTGGAAATGTAGTCGTTCATGCCAGCATCCAGGCATTTTTGTCGATCTTCGCTAAGGGCGTTGGCGGTCAGCGCGATAATGGGTATCTCCTGGTAGGAGGGCAGGGAGCGTAATTGCCGGGTAGCTTGATAGCCATCCATCAGTGGCATGTTGCAATCCATAAAGACCAGGTCGAACCTGTGCGCGCCGCAGAGCTCAATCGCGTGTTGGCCGTTACTGCATAAGGTAACCTTATGTCCCAATCTTTCCAGCATAGCCTGTGCGACTTTTTGGTTGGTTTCGTTATCTTCAACCAGAAGAATGTCTACTGAGGCGTTAATTGACTCACAAGCAGTCTTGTCAGACGGCTGATGGACGACATGATATTCCATCATTCCTGCTAACAAATGAAACAGTTCATTACGCTGAAGCGGTAATATCAATTGGGCGTCGAAACCATGGGTCTTCAGTTCGGATTCGGCCAGTAGGTCTCGTTGAGGGGCTGCAAAGATAATACTGATCTGTGGAGTGAATTCCCGGACCACTTTTGCGTTTTCTTCGGATTCTACGATGGCAAGTACATAGTTTGTATCCTGCTGTTGTCGTGCGTGAGCTTGAAGCCCTCTAGGGTCACTGAGAGACTGGTGAGGAATCTTCCAGTACGCCAAATGCTTTTCGAGCGTGTCAATTAGGCCGTGTTGGCAGAGGCAGAGTACGGCATCCGCGTTGACTCGTTCAGGGAAAGATGGCGCCGCAACAAGTGCCTTGCTGTGCGCGAAAGGAATAGTGGCGCGAAACGTACTGCCATGTCCCGGGCTGGATTCAATTTCCAAAGAGCCTTTCATGGCATCGGTCAATTTTTGACAAAGAGCCAGTCCCAAACCGGTGCCCCCATACTTGCGAGTGGTTGCCGTATCGGCCTGGGTAAAAGGCTTAAGGATGTCTTCCAGAACGTCTTCATCGATACCAATACCGGTATCATTGACCTCAATGTTAATCGTCAATCCATCCTGTGTTTCGTCGATATAGGTAACGCAAAGCTGGACTTCGCCCTGTTCGGTAAACTTAATGGCATTGGATAGCAGGTTAGTGGTTAATTGGTGCACTCGTACAGGGTCGCCTACCACCCGTTCCGGGAGGGTGGGGTCGATATCGATCGATAGATAAAGCGATTTGCTGGCTGCGTTGTCGCTCAATAACCTGGCCGCTTGTTCGATGCAATTGCGAAGATCAAAATCGATTTGCTCCAGAGTCATTTTTCCTGAATCAAACTTGGCCAGGTCAAGAATATCGTTAAGTAGCTGGGTCAAAATGGTGGCTGAGCTATAGGCCGTTTCGAGCTGGTGACGTTGTTGCGTGGGTAGGTTTCCCTCCAATGCCAGGCTGATCATTCCGAGCACGCCGTTGATAGGTGTGCGAATTTCATGGCTCATATTTGCCATAAAGACCGAACGTGCATTGGCCATTGATTCTGCATCATTGCGCGCCTGGTCGAGTAGTTCATTGCTGGCGATAAGTTTTCGGTTTGCCCGGCTCAAATCGGCGGTGCGTTGTTCAATGGTCGATTCCAGTTGATTGAGGTGCTTTTGCAGCTTGTCTTCGGCCGCAAGACGACGGTTAAGGTTGCCCTGAATACTGGTTATATGTTGATTGGTGGCTTCGACCAATACCCCTATTTCATCCGCTTCATGTCCATAGGGGCACGGGATAGCATCATCATCATGTTCCGGATCTCGGCGACTGATCGAATCGATCAGTTTGACCAGAGGTTTGGTTAGCATGATGTAAAAGAGCACAAGCAGGATAAATGACAATGTCAGACTGCGCACAAAGCCACTCATCAACGTAAAACCGGCACGCTTTAAAAAAGCAGATCCAATTGCAATCGTATCCACTTTAAGGTCGAGGTACCCCAGTTCTTCATCTGGGTCATGAAGTACTTGTAAGTGTTCCCTGTATTCACGACTACTACCAAAGAGTATGTCGCTTAAGTCTCTGTAGCGGGAATCGCTACGCTCCCGCCTAGCAAATGCTAGCGTGGTTTGGGTGTTATCGACGATTTCGGCGCTGATAATAATCGGGGATTCAAGCAAGCCCAGTACCAGTTCCTGTGCAAGTTCGGAATCAATGTTATAGGCAATGCGAGAGGCGGGGTTGTGGGTGATATCTATAATGGCGCGCACTTGGCTGTCTATAGAGCGCTTTTCGTTTATATAGTCAATCCATACTTGTGCGATGCTCAGGATAGTGCCGAGGAGAAAAGCCAGGATGACAGTATTTCGAGCCTGCTTGTAAGAAAGCCGGTCGCTTAAACGGATATTCATGGGGGGCTGTTTCATAATACTGCGTAATTGATACAGCGATTAGCGGCGAGGGCTAATCATAGACATTCTTCTTTTTCCAGGGATCATCTTCTGAAGTGTCTTTTTCAAGTTGTTGGCTAAGCTCGTTGGTTTTATTCATTTGAGCTTTCTGCTTGTCTGTCATTTGCGAGAGCTTATCTTCTTCTTGCAGGTGCTTTATCAGGGCGCGGAGCTTTTTTATCTGTTCGGTATACTGGTTATTATCATTATTCTTAGTCAAGTCGGCAGAGGCCCGCATATAGTGGTGCAAGGCAAGCTTTATTTTGCCATCTCGTCGTGCCTGGGATGCCATGTTACGCAAAGCTTCATACCCTGTAACGACCAAAAAGTGTTTGATCAGTGCGTTGTATTTCTGTGCGTCAGCTTTGCTGATCCTACCCGACTTGGCACCAGTAACCAGAATTTTGTGAGAGTCCTGGAGCAGGCTTTTGATCTCTTGCGCTTGCGCTTCACTGGTAATTTGCCTGGGCTCCGCTGGAGCAGATGGAGGCGTGTTTATCTCCTCTCGGGTGATTTCTATGCGCTTTTGAACGTTAACCTGCTGCTCCTTGGTTGCAAAGGGTAGCATCTGATTCAAGGCAAACAGTTTTTCTGAGAGTAAAAATGTCAGCAAACCTTTTTGCTGATAGTTGAAGGGGAGATCAGCTTGTATGTAATCAATGCGCCGAATACGGTCGTTGCCCTCGGCGATCTTGCGGGCTCGCTGGATTTTGGCGTTTTCCATTGCATGATTAATGTAGGCAACGCCTATGAGGCCCAGTACAACAAATACTATGATGCCGCTAATAACTAGGGGATCCACTCCGTTACTCCCACCTTCGGTTAACTATTAATTCACTATAACCGATGGTATCTAACAATTGTAGCCATGCGTCTAGTGTCTCATTCAAGAGGGAGGGCTTTGATGCGGACTTTTAAAGATAAAGCTGGGGAGATACTTGCAAGGGGGATAGCTACTGGGTAGGGAGTACCTGCGCCACAGAAGGGCGCAGGTATAGAGGAGTTGTAAGCCAAGTTTGAACTTAGTGGTATTTTACATCTCCAGAGTGATCAGCACGGATAACCGTCCCGGCAGTGCCGTTTACGATATCAAGTGCTTGATCCAGGGAACCGATGCCCCCGATTTTACCGCCTGCTCGAACAAAAGAGTTGGCTGCTTCCACTTTGGGTCCCATGGAACCGGCGGCGAAGCCATGCTCTTCCATCTGCTCGGGGGTCGCGGTCATGATGGTTTTCTGGTCAGGCTGACCCCAGTTAATGGCTACGCCTTCGACATCGGTCAACACCAGTAGAGCGTCGGCCTTCAGATCGACTGCCAACGTGGTGGAGGCGCGGTCTTTATCGACAACGGCCTCGACACCTTGCCACTTACCGCTATCGTCCTGAGATACTGGGACACCACCACCGCCAGTGCAGATAACCATGGTGCCAGTATCAACCAGCTGCTTAATGGAATTAAGCTCGACAATGGATTTTGGCATGGGAGAAGGGACAACGCGGCGGAAATGCTCGCCATCGGCCTTCATGAAGTAGCCTTTGGTGCGGGCCAGTTCAGTCGCTTGTTCCTGGCTATAGACCGGGCCTACGAACTTATCAGGATCGGCAAACGCAGGATCTTTCGGGTCGACCACGGTTTGAGTGAATAGTCCGGCGATGTTGGCATCAGGTAGCTCGTTACGCAGCGCCTTTTCAAATTCATAACCGATCATACCCTGGGTTTCAGCGCCGAGGACGTCGAGAGGGTAGTTGCTTACCTCACGGTAGGCTTCGTTTTGCAAAGCTAATAGACCTACCTGGGGACCGTTGCCGTGGGTTAGTACTACGGTGTGTTCTTTAGCGACCTTGGCGATGGCTTTGGCTGCTTTCTCGATATTACGCTTCTGGTTTTCGGCTTCCAGAGGCTCACCCCGTTGAAGGATGGCGTTGCCTCCGAGTGCAATGACGACTAACATTTTGAACTCCTCTGAAGAGGGGCGTAGCTACCCGTTTCCGGGTAGCTAGCATTTAGAACTGTCTAGAATGCGACAGGGCTTATTCGCCGAGAGTGGCGACCATAACAGCCTTGATGGTGTGCATGCGGTTTTCTGCTTGATCGAAAACGATAGAGGCGGCAGATTCGAAGACATCATCGGTTACTTCGAGACCGTCGAGGCCGAACTTCTCAAAGATCTCCTCACCAACAGTCGTTTCGCGGTTGTGGAACGCAGGTAGGCAGTGCATAAACTTCACGTTGGGGTTGCCAGTGGCTTCCATCGCTTCTTTGTTGACCTGGTATGGCTTAAGTTGCTTGATGCGCTTTTCCCACACAGAATCAGGCTCGCCCATGGATACCCAAACATCAGTGTAGAGGAAGTCAGCGCCCTTAACAGCAGCCTTGACATCTTCGGTCAGAGTGATGGTCGCGCCAGTGGTTTTGGCAATCTCTTTCGCGATCTGGATCAGCTCTGGAACCGGACGGCACTCTTCGGGAGCAGCCATGCGGAAATCCATACCCATTTTGGCAGCACCGATCATCAGGGAATCGCCCATGTTGTTACCGCCATCACCCAGGTAAGTAAAGGTGATATCGTTCAGTTCCTTGCCGCTGTGCTCTTTCATGGTCAGGAAGTCAGCCAGAATCTGGGTGGGGTGGAACTCGTCAGTCAGACCGTTCCATACAGGTACACCAGCGTACTCAGCCAATTCTTCCACAACGGCTTGGCCAAATCCACGGTATTCGATGCCGTCGTACATACGGCCCAGAACGCGTGCGGTATCTTTCATGGATTCTTTCTTACCAATCTGTGAGCCGGTGGGGCCGAGATAGGTAACGTGAGCGCCCTGATCGTAGGCAGCAACTTCGAAAGCGCAGCGAGTACGGGTAGAGGTCTTTTCGAAAATAAGGGCGATATTCTTACCAGTTAAGCGCTGGACTTCATTGCCAGTATACTTAGCAACCTTGAGGTCGTCAGAGAGACGAATCAAGAACGCAATCTCACGTGGAGTAAGATCTTCGAGCTTCAAGAAGTGGCGGTTGCGAAGATTAAAAGCCATGGTCAAATTCCTTCTTTCAAATGAGTGGGTTATTTCGCACTCAGGGTTTTGTGATCTGGGTGCGTTTGTTGATGAGGTGGCCGGGTTAGCGGCCACCCGATTGGTTAATTAAATACCATCACGTTCCATTGGGCAGCTCATGCAGCGAGCTCCGCCACGACCGCGACCGAGATCTTCACCTGGAATTGGAAGTACCTTGATGCCGGCTTCTTCCATTTTCTTGATGGTATACACGTTACGCTCGTAGCCAATAACCACACCAGGACGTACAGTCAATACGTTGTTGGCGTCGTTCCATTGCTCACGCTCTGCTTCGAAGACATCACCACCGGTAGTAACCAGTCGTAGCTCTGGAACACCCAGGGCGCGAGCGATGGCGTCGGTGAAGCGGTCTTTAACACGGGTGAAGACGATTTCACCTTCAGCATTGCCAGGAGTCAGTTCCCAGGCGGCGATGTCGTCACGCATGATGTCCGGGTATACCGTGAAGCAATCCAGGTCCATGTGGGTCATCACCGTATCAAGGTGCATGCAGCTGCGGGCTTGAGGCAGTTGCAAGGCGATAACCTTGGTTGCCTGACCAGTGCGGAACAGATTCTGAGCCAGCAGTTCAACACCCTGTGGAGTGGTACGCTCAGACATACCGATCAATACGGCACCTTTACCGATAACCAGTACGTCACCGCCCTCAATGGTAGAGAGTTCGAAGTTGCGATCTTCATCACCGAAGTAGATCTCAAAATCAGCATCTTTAAACATTGGGTGGAACTTGTAGATGGCGCGCATGTGAACAGTTTCACGTTTACGAGCAGGTTTCATCATAGGGTTGACAGAGACGCCACCGTATACCCAGCAAGAGGTGTCACGAGTAAACAGGTGGTTGGGGATTGGGTCCATGATGAAATCAGTCTGTCCCATTACCTGCAGGGTTGGGCTGCCCAATTCAGAATTGAGCTCTGCAACAGTCAAGCCGCCAATGAGGTGAGAAGCCAGATTGTTGTTGTCCAGGCTGCTGTAATAGGCACGTACTTCCTTGGCCAGGGCTGGGCCGTAGCGGAATTGAGAAATCTGGCGGTCAAGGATCCACTCTTTGGCTTCAGGGATTGCAAGGGTTTCTGCCAGAACTTCCTTGAGCAGAAAGACCTCTACACCTTCATCGCGCAGGGTTTGTGCAAAGGCGTCATGTTCTTCGCCAGCTTGCTCTACCCTGAGCACGTCATCAAAAAGAAGGTCTTCGCAGTTGGTTGGGGTCAAGCGACGCAGTGAAAGCTCCGGACGATGTAGCAGAACTTTGTGCAGTTGACCAATTTCAGAACCTACATAAAAGCGAGACATATTTTTTTCTCCTTGCTATCGAAATTTGCGACCTTCATACGACCTTTTGGAAATCCTGTAAGATCGTTAATAATGCAGACCGCTGCGAAAATTCATGTTGTCAGGTTAGTCCTCTAGGTCACCGTTGGCATTACGTAGAAATACCGAATCTGCTGGGTATGGATACGCATAGCCTAAGTGGTGTCACTGCTTTAGAGGGCTGAATCAATAAATTGTGGACGTTAAAGGGTGCAAAAATGCTCAGGTCAAGCAACCTAGCGTATTCTTTTGTTTAGTACTCTTGTTTAATTATGGACAGCGAAGCCTTACTGTCCAGATACTTTTTATAGCATATATACATTCTTTCACGACCATTATTTCTTTTTAATGACAAATCAGAGCGTTAGCTCTTGGAAGAGCTAACGCTCTGGGTTTGAACGCCCTGTTTTGGGGCGCAATGGCGAGCGTCTGTTTCATGGATCTGTGTTATTGGAAAAAATATCATTTGCAAACTAGTCTGAACGCGAGAGGCGTATATGTTGGCTATAAAGCAATTAAAGTTAAGTTGTGCAGAGTATAAGCAGTTATAGCTTGTGAATCTCTTCGCCTGATCGTCTATAACTATATGCAGACTGGATGTAGTTAGGCGGCTGTTTTATCGATATTGTGATGATGTGAGTATTCGATTATAAAATATGAGTGTTTTATAGGGATTCGATATATTGTAGGGCTGACTAGAGTGGGTTTGATCATCAAGGAATCGTTGGATACAGCGCTTTACATTTGCTGGTTGCTTGCAATGTCTTGGATGCGCAGTGGTATGGAAAGATTGACCTGTATCATAAAGGTGACCATTCTTTGTCGTCTTACCCCCTGTTTCGCGCCATTACTTCGGTAAACCCCTATCGACTTGTTACAAGTGCGAATGGTCTTATCGGTAATTGAAAAAAACATTCTTTGAGCAATTAACTTTAGGTCATGTTTGTTGGTTGTAAGGTGTGGATGAGTAGCCGCTTTGCAGTTGACAGCATGGGTTTTAAGCAACACACCTGACGTGGGTGTAAGGATGCAAGCATGAGTAAGTTTAAGTTCCCAACCGCCTATACGGTGCTGTTTGTGTTGATTGCGGTGGTTGCCGCATTAACCTGGATAGTACCCGCTGGCCAATACGATCGTGTGATGAACGAGGACCTGGGTAGGGAAGTGCCGGTATCGGGTACCTACAAGCAGGTGGAAGCTAACCCTCAGGGTCCGGTTGATGTCATTCTGGCCCCAATTGATGGTCTGTATGACCACAATAGCTACGAAGCTAATGCGATCGATGTCGCGTTGTTCGTACTGATCATTGGTGGCTTCCTGGGTGTGGTCACTAAAACCGGTGCTATCGACGCAGGTATTGAGCGGGTTACGCATAAGCTGGAAGGCCGCGAAACGTTGATGATACCTATATTAATGGCGCTGTTTGCGGCTGGGGGTACGGTATATGGTATGGCCGAAGAGACCATTCCTTTCTACACCTTATTGGTTCCAGTCATGATTGCGGCCCGTTTCGACTCCGTGACCGCGGTTGCTACTATCCTGCTTGGCGCTGGTATCGGAACCCTGGGTTCTACCATCAACCCTTTCGCTACCGTTATTGCCGCTAATGCTGCCGGTATCCCGTTCACTGACGGCATGATCTGGCGTTTGATTATCCTGCTGGCAGGTTGGGCGATCTGTGTGGCGTTTGTTATGCGCTATGCCAAGCGTGTCCAGGCTGATCCTTCTCTTTCTATTGTTGCCGATATGAAAGAGTCTAACGAAGAGCATTTTCTGGCCCATAAAGATGGCGCTGAAGCAATTGAGTTGACCGGCGTACGCAAGTTTATTCTGGTCCTGTTTGCTGCCACCTTCGGTGTCATGATTTACGGTGTAGCGGTTGCCGGTTGGTGGATGGCCGAGATCTCTGGTCTGTTCCTGTTCTCAGCTATTTTGATTGGCTTGCTGTATCGCCTGAGTGAAGAGGATTTAACCTCCAGCTTTGTCGATGGAGCCCGTGATCTGTTGGGTGTTGCTCTGATCATCGGTATTGCTCGCGGTATCGTGATCGTGATGGATGCCGGTAACATGACCGATACCGTACTTTATCATGCAGAACAAGCCGTTAATGGTCTGTCCTCTGTGATGTTCATCAATGTGATGTACTGGCTTGAGGTGGTGCTGAGTTTCCTGGTGCCTTCTTCTTCAGGTCTGGCTGTACTGACTATGCCTATTATGGCGCCATTGGCTGATTTCTCAGGTGTGAGTCGTGACCTCGTAGTTACTGCTTACCAGAGTGCCAGCGGTATCGTTAACCTGATCACTCCTACCTCTGCTGTTGTAATGGGTGGTTTGGCAATCGGTCGTGTACCTTACGATCGCTGGTTGAAGTTCGTAGCTCCTCTACTACTGATCCTCACTGTGTTGATCACTGTGGTATTGAGTGTAGGTGCGATGGTCTGATTAATTGATCATCTAGCCCTTTGAAAAGCCCGGCCTAGTGCCGGGCTTTTTGTTAGCGCATATATCCATATCGCTAGGAAGTTGTGGCGTACAATTCTTAAGTGGTATTGATTAGTGTTTGGCTGTCTGTAGCATTCTGCTACAATGTGATCTGTTGAACGTTCTCGATAGGTGTATGTCATGGCTAAAGCATCTTCCCCGGTTCGCTTGCAAAGCGAATTAATGGAATCGGCAAAGCTGGCAGGTGAACGCTTGCACCGTAGTACTGCCGAACAAATTGAGTACTGGGCCAGTATCGGCCGCAGTGTCTCCCATCTCGTTAACCCAGACAGCTTGCTCGATGTAACCACGGGGCTGGCTAAGCTCAAAATTGAGCCTGTCAGTTCTCCGGTGATTGATCCGGATGTTGTGTTCGCCGCGTTGGAGCGGGACCGGGCTAGTGGTGTATTGCAATTGGGTGTGACTAGCAGTGCCAAGCGTTATCAGGTTTCAAGTAGGCACCCCGGTATGCTGGAGCAGATCGATGAGTTGGGTGAGGTAACCGTAGGCCAGTTTGATAATGGGCAGTTTGTGCCTATTAAGGGTGTCGATTGAATGTTTCCAGGCAGTTGTGGCTTTTAGCGGGTGGAAACGGCGCCGGAAAGAGCACCTTTTACCGAACCCGCCTGGAGCCTCTAGGAATACCCTTTGTTAACGCAGATCTTATTGCTCGTGAGCTCTATCCTGATACCCCTGAAATTCATAGCTATGAAGCCGCAATGGTGGCGGAGGAAAAGCGTATGGGCTTGCTGGAAGAGGGGAGGAGCTTCTGTTTTGAGACCGTCTTCTCGCACCCATCTAAAATAGATTTCGTTGCCCGCGCCAAGGCGCTAGGGTATCAAATCATACTGGTTTTTATTCATTTGGAGTCTTCGTCGCTAAATCAGGCGCGTGTCTCTCAGCGCGTTGAGGAAGGCGGGCATAATGTGCCTACCGATAAAATTCAGCAAAGGATTCCCAGGTTGCTGGCCAATATCAAGGTGGCTATTCCGCTGTGTGATCAGGTGAGATTGCTGGATAACTCCAGATTGGATGATCCGTTTAGAGTTGTGGCAACGTTGCGTAGAGGGTGTCTGGAAGTTGAGCGGGGGCCTTTAATTGGTTGGGTGGAAGACCTGCTTGTTAATTAGCGCTGGGTGTTTGATGTGTGTCGAATAAGGTCTAACTCAGCTATTCGCTACAGCAACAATTTGTTATAATTCTTTGTTTTTTTGGTCGTTAGTGCTTTCGTGCTAACTTTGGTTTGCGGTCTTTTTAACTGCTTGTATTAATTAGGTTAATTGTAAGGGGTTACCTTGGGTTTTAGTGATTCGCCAGTGATTGCAGTGATTGGGCTTGGTTATGTTGGCTTGCCATTGGCTGTAGAGTTTGGAAAGCAATATCGAGTTATTGGTTTCGATATCAATCCAGTGCGTATCTTAGCATTAGAAGGCGGTGTTGATTCCACCCTAGAAGTTGAAGAGGGGGAGTTAAAAAAGGCAAATCAGCTAACCTATAGTGGAAACGAAGCTGATTTA
Organism: Aestuariirhabdus haliotis; assembly: GCF_023509475.1. Lineage (NCBI taxonomy): Bacteria > Pseudomonadati > Pseudomonadota > Gammaproteobacteria > Oceanospirillales > Aestuariirhabdaceae > Aestuariirhabdus > Aestuariirhabdus haliotis. The sequence goes on from NZ_JAKSDZ010000010.1 coordinate 57,562, forward strand.
CGTGAGGCTAACATATATATAATTACTGTCCCCACACCCATTGATACCCATAAACGCCCCGACCTTACACCATTGATCAAGGCGAGTGAGTTGGTAGGCCGGGTGATCAATAAGGGGGATGTCGTGATTTATGAGTCAACAGTATATCCTGGCGCTACCGAAGATGAATGTATTCCGGTCATTGAGGAGGTCTCTGGGCTGTGTTTCAACGAAGATTTCTATGCGGGTTATAGCCCTGAGCGCATCAATCCCGGAGATAAGCAGCATCGGCTATCGACTATTAAGAAAGTGACTTCAGGTTCAACCCCGGAAGTAGCTGATTATGTTGACCGCCTTTACGGCAGAATCATAACGGCAGGTACTCATAAGGCTTCATCGATAAAAGTAGCAGAGGCTGCCAAGGTGATAGAAAATACCCAGCGGGATCTCAATATTGCACTCATTAATGAACTGGCAATCATCTTTAATTTACTCGATATAGATACCGAGTCAGTGCTAGCTGCAGCTGGAACGAAGTGGAACTTTTTACCCTTTCGGCCGGGTCTGGTCGGAGGACATTGTATAGGCGTTGATCCCTACTATCTGACGCATAAAGCTCAATCTTTGGGCTATTACCCAGATGTGATTTTGTCTGGAAGGCGAATAAATGATGGTATGGGAAGCTATGTTGCTGCTCAGCTAGTAAAAAGTATGTTAAAGAAAAAGATTGAAGTTGACGGCTCTGCTGTTTTGGTAATGGGGCTAGCTTTTAAGGAAAACTGCCCAGATTTGAGGAATACTCGTGTCGTGGATATTGTTCGCGAGCTGGTAGATTACAATGTTGATTGCGATTTTTATGATCCGTGGATTGATCCTATTGAAGCTGTATCTGAATATAATATTTCGCTTGTTGAATATCCCGAAAGAAATAAGTATGACGCTGTTGTTCTGGCAGTTGCTCATGATGAGTTTCGTACAATGGGTATTAAAGTCATAAGTGAGTTTACCAAGGCTAAACACGTTATTTACGATTTGAAATATCTTTTTGATGCGTCGGATGTCGATGCTCGTCTATAGGTTATAATTACATGAAAAATTTTGCGTTGATTGGTGCTGCAGGTTACATCGCCCCCCGACATATGAAAGCGATCAAGGAGACCGGGAATAATCTTGTTGCCGCGATGGATAAAAATGACTCTGTTGGAGTTATCGATAGCCACTTTCCGGATGCCGACTTTTTTGTAGAGTTTGAGCGTTTTGACCGACATGTGGATCTATTGAAACGCAAGGGTACCAAAATAGATTACGTAGCCATTGCCTCCCCTAATTACCTGCACGACTCCCACATTCGCTTTGCCCTGCGTAATGGTGCCCATGCGATCTGCGAAAAACCATTGGTTCTGAACCCCTGGAATATCGATGGTCTTAAAGTAGTTGAAGAGGAAACTGGCTGTCGGGTTTTTAATATCCTTCAATTGCGCCTGCATCCCAGTATTATCGCGCTAAAAGAAAAAGTCACTCAGGAGCTTAAGCAGCACCCGAACAAGGTTTACGATATCGACCTTACCTACCTTACCAGTCGAGGTCATTGGTTCTTCACCTCCTGGAAGGGCGATGAAAGTAAATCTGGTGGTATCGCCTCAAACATCGGAGTGCACTTTTATGACATGTTGAGTTGGATTTTCGGTTCGGTAAAGCACAATGAAGTGCACATCAAGCGAACCGACACCAACGCCGGTTATCTTGAACTTGAGCATGCTCGGGTACGTTGGTTTTTGTCGGTCCATTACGATTACATTCCTGAAATGGTTAAAGCTAGTGGTCAACGCACCTATCGCTCCATCACCGTTGAGGGTGAAGATATAGAGTTTTCCGGTGGTTTTACCGATCTGCATACCTTGAGTTACCAAGATATTCTATCTGGCGGAGGTTTTGGGTTGGAAGAGGCTCGAAACAGCATCGAGATTGTGCAAACTATACGATCAGCAGAACTTTCCACTGATAGTGAAAATTATCATGATTATGTTGCTAAAGCAGATCAACAGGTGAGCACTTAACGTGACGGTTAGAATTCATCCCAGTGCGATTGTTGATAAGGGTGCTCGTATTGGGGATAACTCTCAAATTTGGCATTTTGTGCACGTCTGTTCCGGGGCGGTAATTGGCACGAACTGTTCTCTGGGACAAAATGTTTTTGTTGGCAATCGGGTGGTCATTGGAAACAATGTCAAGATTCAAAACAACGTATCGGTTTACGATAATGTCACCATCGAAGACGATGTGTTTTGTGGTCCTAGCATGGTATTCACCAACGTGTATAACCCACGATCAGCTGTATCCCGAAAAAATGAATATCGAGATACCTTTATCGGACAAGGCGCAACCCTCGGTGCGAACTGCACAATCGTGTGCGGCTCCAACATAGGGTGTTACGCTTTCGTGGGTGCGGGTGCGGTGATCAACAAGGATGTGCCGGATTATGCTCTGATGGTTGGGGTGCCAGCGAAACAGATTGGCTGGATGAGTGAGTACGGAGAACGATTGGATCTACCTTTTGAGGGAAGAGCAAATGCAATTTGTCCGTATACAGATGCTGAATACCAACTTAATGGTGGGCAGGTAAAACGAATAAGGTAATCGATGGTTGATCCATGGTGGTGAAGGTCGTCGGCTATACATGAGATGTAACAAAGGTATCAGGATGGCTGGTTATTCAGTGTTGAAAATACTGTTAATGATAAAAATAATAGACTTGATAATGAATAGTTTTTTACAGGTGATCTTGATTAGGTTTGAGTATTTATACGACTAAGTAAAGACTAAATTGGAGATGATAGATGCTTCCTCTTATTGATTTAAAAAAGCAGTATCAGCGTATTGAATCGCGTATTAAGGAAGAAGTAATACGCGTGTTGGATAGTGGTCAATATGTCATGGGACCAAAAGTTCAAGCATTGGAAGAGCGGTTGGCGCAATACGTAGGTGCAAAGCATTGCATTTCATGTGCATCAGGTACAGACGCGCTGTTTATGTCTCTCATTGCTAAAGGTGTTGGAAAAGGGGATCTAATAATAACAACACCCTTTACTTTTTTTGCTACAGCTGAAGTGATTGCCTTGACTGGGGCGGTTCCTGTTTTTGTGGATGTTGAAAAAGATACGTTTAATATTTCTATAGAATCTTTGAAGCTTGCCATTAGGGCAATAAAAGAAAATGATTCATCAATCTACCCCTTACCAGATAAGGCCTTACGCGAAAATGCCAAGTTAAAGGGGATTATTGCCGTTGACCTTTTCGGCCTTCCAGCTGAGTACGATGCAATTAATGAAATTGCTGAACTAGAAGGCTTGTTTGTTATAGAAGATGCAGCTCAGAGTTTTGGGGCTAGCTATCGGGACAAGAAGGCTGGTTCGCTGGCTGAGATTGCGTGTACTTCTTTCTTTCCTGCAAAACCGTTAGGTGCGTACGGAGATGGTGGAGCCATATTTTGTGACGATGATGAGCTTGCTGAAACCTTGCGCTCAGTTCGCGTGCATGGGCAAGGATCGAATAAATATGAAAATGTGCGCTTGGGCGTAACAGGGCGCCTGGATGCTATTCAGGCAGCCGTATTGGCTGTGAAACTGGATATATTTGACGATGAGTTTGAGAATCGACAAAGAGTCGCAAACTACTACTCTAATGGGTTGAAAGAGTCTGGGTTTATCGTGCCAGTGATTCCGGGTGGGTGTAAAAGCGCCTGGGCTCAGTATACGATTATCGCCAGTAATAATGATGTTAGGAAGCAATCAGTAGATAGGCTTAATAAAGCAAAAATAGGTAACTCGGTTTATTATCCTATTGCTTTGCATGATCAAAAAGCATTCAGTTATCTAGGATATAAATCCTTAGACTTTCCTGTTTCAATCTTTTTATCTGAGCGAGTATTTAGCGTTCCAATGCACCCGTATTTGGAAGTTGCAGAAATGGAGCAAGTTATAGAAGTGCTTCAGGAGGGCAATTAATTATGACTGAATCATCTTTTGTGCATGCTACCGCTGAAGTTAACGATAATGCGACTGTCGGTGAAGGTACAAAAATTTGGAATAACGTCCAAGTTAGAGAGGGAAGCTCTATTGGCGCAGGCTGCATTTTGTCCAAAGATGTGTACATCGATACTCACGTAAAAATAGGGAGTCGATGCAAAGTCCAAAATTCAGTCTCTGTCTATCAAGGGGTCACGATTGAGGATGATGTGTTTGTTGGGCCTAATGTATCCTTTACTAATGACAAGGTGCCAAGAGCATTTAATGATAATTGGAGTATCACCGAGACTCTAATTAAATGTGGCGCTAGTCTAGGTGCTAATTCTACAATTGTCTGTGGAGTTGTGATTGGCGAGTATGCAATGGTTGCGGCAGGTTCGGTTGTGACTAAAGATGTTGAATCATTTACGCTTGTTATGGGTAATCCCGCACGAGTGGTTTCGCGAATTGATAGAGACGGCAAAAAAATTATTGAAGGGTGAGATTAAAACAATGACCGTAAAAATTGCACTGTTGGGTGTTGGCAATATGGGCAGAAATCATCTTCGTGTTCTCAGTATTCTGAAGGATGTTGAAGTGACCTGCATCTTCGATTTTAATGAGGCAGAACTTAAGAGTTTATCGAAAGAGTATTCTGTCCCCTATACCATGGATGCAAGAAAAGCTATTTCTGGTGTTGATGCCGTAGTGATTGTGACGCCAACGAATACTCATTTTGACTACTTTAATTTGTGTGTGGGTAAAGTAAAAAATATATTCATTGAAAAGCCTTTAGCGACAACGTTAGAAAAAGCTTTAGAGATAAAGGCTTTAGCTAAACAGCATGGAACCTTTGTTCAATGCGGCTTTATAGAGCGTTTTAATCCTGTTGTAGTGGAACTAAAAAATGTCGTTGATCACGAGAAGGTTATTAACGCAGACTTTACTCGAACCAATCGTTTAAGTAGTCGTATTACTGATGTTGATGTTGTACTTGATCTTATGATTCACGATATTGACCTGGCTCTTTACTTAAATGGGCCTGTGAAAAGTGTGGTGGCGCATGGTACTAAAGAAAATAAGTTAGTTGCATTTTCATCTGCGTTACTCTGTCACGAAAATGGATCATTATCTCGTATTTTGGCGAGTCGTATGACAGAGAAAAAAATACGTAGTATTCATGTGACTACTGATAATTCATATATTGACGCTGAATTGGTAAGAAAAGAACTAGTCGTTCACAGGCAATCAACAGCTACACAGGAGGTGGGAAAGCCCTATATGGTGTCTTCATTGGAGCAACAATTGGTCGTAAAGCCTCAAGAAGCATTATTGATGGAGCACCAATCATTTATAGCGGCCTGTCAAGGACGGGTTAGTGAAGATCTTCCGGGGATAGAGAGTGGGGTAGAGTCATTGCGAATAAGTGAACTGATTTTGGAGCAAATTCATAATGCTTAGAGATCAATGTTCAGGAAAAACTGTTTTGATTACTGGCGGTGCTGGGTTTATAGGAAGCCATCTTGCGGATCGCTTATTGAATGACGGGGCTAAACAAGTTGTTATTGTTGATAATCTTTTTTTAGGCTCAGAAAAAAATATAGAAAGTGCTGTTGGTAAGGGTGCGGTTTTTTATAATGAAGATATAGAATACGCAGCTAGTCTGGATTATATTTTTGAACGCCACAGTATCGATATAGTATTTAATCTGGCAACAAAGGCTCTTAATTATTCATTTATTAATCCTGGTAATGCGTTCACGACAAACGTGGCAGGTGTTATTAATCTATTAGAATTGCAGCGTAAGGGGAAATTTAAAACGCTGTGCCATTTTTCAACATCGGAAGTGTACGGGACGGCAGTCTACGAACCGATGGACGAAGCACACCCCAAAGCACCGACAACTACCTATGCGGCTGGTAAAGCGGCAGCGGATCTGGCTGTTGAAAGTTATGTCAATATGTTCAATATCGATGCTTTCATAGTACGACCTTTTAATAACTACGGGCCACGGCAAAATTATAAAGGATTACTAGCGGGTATCATTCCGATTACTGCTTGGCGAATCCATAATGGTGTAAGTCCTGAACTTCATGGGGAAGGTGAGCAAAGTCGCGATTTTATCTTTGTACACGATACCGTTGACGCTGTAATTAAGTTATTTCGAGTATTACCAGCAGGTGAGAGTGTCAATATATCTACTGATAACTGCTGCACAATCAAAGATTTGCTGGACAGAGTAATCATTTATTATGGTTATAAAGGCCCTATTCTAAAGAAGAAAGCCCGCGGTGCGGATGTCTTGACGCATAATGCAAGTAATCAAAAAGTTAAATCCTTAATCGAGTATGATCTGACGTCTTTTGATGATGGGCTGGCTAAAACGCTGGACTGGTATCGTTCAGAATTTAACGTGGGTAAATAGATGAACGATTTTATTAAGTTAATTAAACCTTATATTGCGTTTGACGAAGTTTCTTCTGAATTGAAGGATATATTCGATTCTGGCCAGTTAACTAAGGGAAAACATGTTGAAAAGTTAGTTGGTAGTCTCAAAGAGTATACAGGTGCTAAGCATGCGTTTTTAACCACTTCTGCAACCACAGCTTTAACCCTTTGTTTGAAAGCTCTTGGCATTAAGTCAGGTGATAAAGTTGCTGTGTCTGATTTTTCATTTCCAGCCACGGCGAATGTGGTTGAAGATCTGGGGGCGACGCCAGTCTTTGTTGATGTTGATAAACTAACGTATAACATGCTCGTTAAAGATTTGCGTAAAAAGCTGGATTCTTCGGTTAAGGCTGTTATTTTTGTTGATGCACTTGGTAATCCCAGTGGGTTAATTGAGATTAAGGAGGTTTGTCAGGAATTTGGTATACCTCTCGTAGAAGATGCTGCATGCGGTCTAGGTAGTTCTGTTGATGGTGCTAAGGTTGGTGCAATTGCTGATATGACTTGCTTCAGTTTTCATCCACGTAAGCTATTAACTACTGGAGAAGGCGGTGCAATCCTTACCAATAGTGATAAATATGCTGAGTGGCTCAGAGTTAAATTAAACCATGGTGCATCCGGAATTAAAGGTAAGGGTATGAATTTTGTGGATTTCGGATACAACTACCGAATGAGTGAAATTCAAGCGTTATTAGGTTGGAAGCAAATTATGAAGCTAGACTCGATTGTTGTAAGCCGAAATGCAATAGCTTCTGAATATGAAAAACTGTTGGGGCCTCTAGGCTTCAAGCGACAAGCATGTGCTGAGGGTGTGTACCATAATATACAGTCCCTTGTTTTTACAGTGCCGGATGACGGCAGTCGTGATCAAGTCATTGATGCCCTTTCGGAGCAAATGATTGAATCGACACTTGGTACCTACTGCTTGAGCGCAACAACATATTACAAGAAGCGTTATGGGATGGTTCAGTCCAATGCGCTATGGTTGGAAAACAATACAATTACTTTACCCTGTTATGAAGGGGTTGTTGTGAAGCGGGTTGTTAGTGTTATTCGGGATTTTTCTTCGAGCTGACTTGCTTTCAATACTGTTGTTATCTGATAAAAATAACTCGATTTTAACTGTGTTGCGATAATGATATTGTTGTTTTTTGAAATTGTATGTCTGTGCTTTTTTAGGTCGATGATATCGTAGCTTTCCGACTTCATCATATCCAGTTTCGAGATTTTATTTAGCATTAAGATTGTATTTTATTACTTTTAGTAATATGTGGCATCGTGGCAGAGGTCTAATTGTGAAAAAAGTTGTGATATTGGGCGGGTATGGTGATGGTCTGGTTGCAATACAGATTGTTAAAGATATGTTCAAATCTGGTTCGAATATTGAGGTGATAGGATTTCTTAATGATAGTCTGGATGTTGGGGAGGAGATCAGTGGCTTGCCAGTCTTAGGTGGGACAGATTCCTGGAAAAAATTGAGTGACGATGTGATGTTTCATGTTTGTTTGCATAAGGTAGGGCAGATGGAAGTACGAAGCACATTGATGGAATCGTTTCACATTCCTGATGAAAGGTTGTGTAGCATTGTGCACCCTTCCGCCGTGATTGCAGATGATGTGATCTTGGGCGCTGGAGTTTTGATAGCGTCGTGTGTGACAGTGCAACCCGCTAGTGCTATTGGGAAATGCTCAACTATCAGGGCGGGAGCTAATGTAGGTCATGATGTGAATATTGGTGATTACTGCTATTTAGGGCCAAACGCAACCTTATGCGGCCGTTCAACCCTTGATGAGGGTGCACATGTTGGTCCTGGTTCTGTTGTTGTTGATCAAATCAAAGTAGGCAAGTTTTCTGTGATAGGTGCCGGTTCTGTTGCTTTGAGGAATGCAGAGATGTGTAGTGTCTGGATGGGTAGCCCTGCAAGGCGAGTTAAATAACAACCTGTGGGTTGTATTGTGGGTTAAAAAGGTTCATCAATTATGTATTTGAAATATAAAGGCGATCGTAATTACGCCCATGGTAGCGATATATACAACGTGATGCAGTCACTGGCGGAATCGTCATGTGAAGCTTCATTTATTTCGACTATCTCATTTAGAGCTTTTGCTCGAAATCAGTGTGCTGTAGTTTTTGATAAACCGGAGCAAGCTTTGATAGCACAAGGAAAGATTTTCCGAGATGGTGTCGAAGAGCAGTTTTGGTTAGTAGAATCTGACACTCCCATTACTGAGCGCTATCCTTTTGATGAGGACGCTATAGCCGCACATTCAACAATTATTATTGAAGAACGTCAAATCAGCTTGTCGCAGCGGGGTTTGTTTAGCCCGATCGAAGAGGTTATAGCGATGACTAAGCTGCTCAACTATCGAATTGAGCCAGATGTTTCCGGAAAATGGGTCTTTGGACAACTCAATGTCAAAGGGCCATTGCCGAAACATGGAAATCTTGTTATCCGAATGAAATCGTTGCTAAGAGGGCGATTTAGTATTAATGAAATTATCGTAGATGATGAAATTATCGGAACCATTCGGTTTATTGTTGGGAGTCCATTGACGTGATAGGGATTAAGGGTGTTGCGAGTTTTCTTCCTGAAAATTGCATTGACAATATAACTCAGGCTCTCAGGTTTGGGGAGAGTGAAGATTTTATTCAGAAAAAAATCGGCGCTCGAAAGCTTCCTAGAAAAACAGGTGGCGATGATACTTCGGATTTAGTTGTTTATGCAGTTGAAGCATTATTCAAAAAATATCCAGCTCTTAAGCGAGAAAATATTGATGCTTTAGTCGTAGTTACCCAGAATGGCGATGGTGAGGGGTTGCCTCATACGGCAGCTATTGCCCAGGAAAAGCTTGGCCTATCTACCAGTGTGGCAGCTTTTGATATTTCATTAGGGTGCTCCGGATATGTCTATGGATTGTATGTGCTTAAAGGTTTTATGGAAGCTGTAGGTTTTAGAAACGCTGTTTTAGTGACGGCAGATCCTTATTCAAAGGTGATTGACGATGGCGATAGAGTGACAGCATTGTTGTTTGGTGATGCGTCAACAGCTACCTGGTTAGGGCTGGATGCTGAATGGGAACTTGGCCCTTCCCATTTTGGTACGGATGGTAGCGGATCAGATTATTTGCAGGTTAAAGAGCAGCGTTTACAGATGAATGGTCGTCAGGTCTATAACTTTGCTGCTTTGCGTGTTGCACCCCATATTGAGGAGTTACTAAAAACAGCAAATCTATCTGCAGGTGATATAGATGCGTACTGCTTACATCAAGGAAGTATGGCAATTTTGGAAGCGATAAGTCGACGCTTTCCAGAGATCAAAGAAAGATTTGTTAAAGATATGTGTCATACGGGGAATACGGTTTCTTCGTCTATCCCTCTTTTGTTAGAAGATCGCTTGGGGCTGGAAGAATGGAATCGAATTATCATTAGTGGTTTTGGTGTTGGTTTGTCTTGGGCTAGTGCTTTATTGATTAAAAATAGGAGAAAACAGTGATAACACCTGAAAATGTTCGTGAGGCAATGTCGAGAACTGGAGTCAATATAGATATTAGTAAGATTCCTGATGAGGGTAATTTGACTGAACATGGACTGGATAGCTTAGATATCTACGATCTAATTTTGGAGATGCAGGAAGTTACTGGGCTGGAAGTGCCTGATGATGATGTAGAAAAATTAAACAGTATCAACAATATTGTAAGTTATTTTTCTTAAACTCGGAATGATTAAGTGAGAATATTTCATGGCTTGACAAATATAGCTGGTATAGGCGGCTACTTGGCTGCGTATCAACAGGAGCAAGGTTTTGATTCTAAGTTGTATGTATTAACGCCCAACAAATTTTATGATAATCATGATCTAGTTGTATGTGAGAGGATAGGTAAAATTCGTTGTGGTCGACACATTGCTAAAATTTTTTTCTTCTTTTGGTCTTTTTGGCGATTTGATGTTTATAACTTTTACTTTGGTGAAACCTTGCTACCGTTTTCTGTTGATTTGCCAATCCTGCGGTTGCTGAAAAAAAAGGTGGTGATGATCTATTGTGGGAGCGATGTTCGGCTTACAGAGATAGAGCGTTCTCGTAATGAGTTTTGGGACCTGGTAGCCCCTCAGTTTGTCGGAATGATGGATGATCCGTGTCGAGATCCATATAAAAAAATCATGATGAGATGGCAAGGATTTTGGTGCAATAAAGTTATTGCTCCTAGAAACTTATATGCCCCTGTCTCTCTTATGATTAGTAACGATAAGATTGTTAGTGATTTATGGGTTCATAATTTAGGGTTTACAGATGCAGTTGATACGGCTGAGGTAGTTGATTTAAATGATGAGCGAAAAAACTTACGTGTGGTTCATTTGCCAACATCGCCTTTGTTGAAAGGGACGAGCTATTTTAGACAGGCCGTTGATGAGCTAAAAAACGAGGGCTTGGTTTTTGATTATGTTGAAGTCACGGGTGTGGAGCATGCTGAAGCCCTAAAACAGGTTTTTCGCGCCGATATTATTCTAGACCAAATTTTGATGGGAGGGTTTGGGTCGTTATCTATTGAGGGGATGAGCTTTGGTAAGCCCGTGGTTTGCTATTTACTTGAGTCGGTAAAAGATAAACATTGTCCTGATTGTCCGGTTGTTAGTGCAACAATCTTAACAGTTAAAGGGAAGCTTAAAGAGTTGTTGCTGAGTAAAGACCTTCGTTTGCAATTAGGGGTTGAAGGCAAGGCTTTTGTTAATAAGTATCTTGACTCAAAACTGATTAATGAACGCGTTCTCGATCTATACAAAGATCTCTATCGTGCTTAAGTCATTTTTCAAAGATAGTGTGATTTATACGATCCCTTCTGTGCTAAGTCGTGGGATTTCATTGTTATTAATTCCCTTCTATACGAGGGTTCTTGATCCTGCAGATTATGGTGCGCTAGATTTGTTGCTTGTATTTCTTGGGTTAATAAATCTAACGGTTGCACTGGAAGTATCTCAAGGGCTGGCGAGATTTTATTCTTCCGTAACAGACCAGGTTAGTAAGGGTTTATATGCATCCACTTCATTTTGGTTTGCATTTTTTTGTTATTTATTCTTTTTGATTTTAATGTATTTGTTTTCAGATCATATATCCTATTGGATATTTGGTAGCAAAGAATACGAAACTTTTTTTATAATCGGTATCTTTTACATATTTTTAAATGGAATCTTCTATATGATTCAGAATCAACTTCGTTGGGAGTTGAGAAGCGTAAGTTACGGGGTTGTCAGTATATTGTATTCAGTCCTTTCGGCGTCTGCTGCCGTAACGTTGGTTGTTGCGGGTGATATGAAGGTGGAGGGTGTTTTGTGGGGGATGTTGTTTGGTGCCTTAATTAGTTGTGTCTATGGCCTTTGGACTCTTCGTAATAGTTACCGTTTTCAGTTTGATATTGTGAAATTACGAGAAATGCTTTTGTTTTCACTTCCTTTGGTCCCATCTGGTTTGGCTGTTTTTTCCATGCAATATATTGATCGTCTAATGATTAATCATTATCTTTCATTGGGAGATGTGGGTATTTATGGGATGGGGTATAGGATGGCCAGCGTCGTTGGTCTGTTAATGGTAGGTTTTCAGATGTCACTTACCCCGTTGGTTTATGCGAATTTTGAAAAGCCAGAAGTGCCTCATCATTTGGCAATTATATTTCGTATTTTTTTGGCGTTGGCTTTATTGTTTTTTTCTTTTATTTCAATTTTTGTTTCGGAGATATTGGGGTTCTTGGTGGCTCCAGCCTATCATTCTGCATCTGTCATAATCGTTTTTTTGGTTCCTGCTTTGCTTCTTTTTAATATGTATGTTTTTTTTCCGGGAATAAGTATAGCAAAAAAAAACCATTTGAAGATTTTCATATATTGCGCTGGGCTTGTCGTGGGTATTTTTTTTAATGTGTTGTTAATTCCTTTTGTGGGGGTTGTTGGTGCGGGGATATCGACTTTGATTTCCTATGGGGTTGTTTTTACTGCCTATGTTGTTTTAAGTCAAAAATTTTACCCTGTTCCCCATGAAGGAGTAAAGTTGACAACTGCTGTTCTCTTGGTGGGCTTGATTGTTACTGCTTTATCTTGGTTTGATCCTAATGTTTTAGTAAAAACAATATTTATGGCGTTAGTGTTAATTGTTCTATTTGCAACGAATTTGTTTCGTTTCTCTGAGATTCAGCAGTTATATTCTTATGTGTTGAGGAGGGGGGGGGGGGATTGTTGAATTTTTAGTTTTTTTAGTTTCAATTCTTAGTTTAATTATTTCTTATAAGGTCAGGAAGCTGGTTGTGTTCAGTTATATGATCGGGTGCTTTATATGTGTGGAATAGCCGGTGGTTCATGGTCGAATAACTCTAATGGAATCCAAAAGAAACTTAATGATGCGCTGGACTTAATGAAGAACCGGGGTCCAGATGATCAGGGTTTTGAATTAGATTCTTTTGCTAATGGTGTAGTGGGGCTTGGACACTCTCGGTTATCAATTATTGATTTGTCACCAGCTGGTCATCAACCTATGCACTCTAATGATCACTCTATCACGATCGTTTTTAATGGTGAAATCTATAATTACCGAGAGTTGCGAGCAGAGCTTGAGTCGCATGGCCATGATTTTTGTTCTGGCTCAGATACGGAAGTTTTATTGCAGGCATGGCAGCAATGGGGGGAGGCATGTTTGCTTCGTTTAGTAGGTATGTTTGCATTTGTCGTTTTTGATCGAGTAAAAGGTACTCTTACATGTGTGCGTGACGCTTTTGGTATAAAACCTTTTTTTTACACTATGGAAAATGGCGCCATGCTTTTTGCGTCTGAAATGTCGGCAATAAAAGCATTAAAAAGTGAAAAGGTGGATCTTGATTGGCAAACCGCCTATGAATATCTAGTTTACGGAGATTACGATAGTAGCCAACGCAGTTTTCTCGATGGCGTATTTCATCTCATGCCAGGTCATATTATAACCTTTGATCTGAATAAGCGTGAATTGTCACAGCCTGAGTGTTGGTGGCAACCAGATATTACTGAATCAACTACATTATCATTTGAGGAGGCTGCTAACCAGCTTCGTGAGCTATTTCTAGATAGTGTCCGTATGCATTTACGTAGCGATGTACCTATAGGCGCTGCACTTTCTGGAGGCGTCGATTCCTCTGCGATAGTTTGTGCAATGCGTTTTATTGATCCTGATTTACCTATAAACACCTTCAGTTATATTGCTCGTGGTAGCTCGCTGTCAGAAGAAAAGTGGGTGGACCATATAAACACTTATGTAGGGGCAGATATACATAAGGTAGAGGTTAGTGGCAGTGAGTTAGCAGCGGATTTGGATGAAATGATTCGTTCTCAGGGTGAACCTTTCATGAGCACTAGTATTTATGCCCAATATCGGGTTTTTCGGTTGGCTAGAGAGAGTGGAGTAACAGTTACGCTTGACGGTCAAGGCGCTGATGAATTGCTTGCAGGGTATAGTGGTTATCCCGGTCAACGAGTCCGGAGTTTGATTGAAAATGGCCGATTCATTAGTGCCTTTATGTTTCTCAATAATTGGGCAAAATGGCCTGGACGTAATAAGCTTGACGGTATTAAGCGTTCTATTGGTGAGTTTCTCGGAGGACGCCTTTATGATTTCTCCCGAAAATTGGTAGGTAAGCCCGGTATTCCTTTGTGGATAGACGAAAAGCCATTGATAGAGAAAGGTTTAAGTTTGCGTTTTCCTCTTCAAGCTTTCTCCGGCCGTATTTTTGGAAGAAGAGTGATGTCTGAGTTAGCATTATCATTGACTCGACGGGGAATACCTGGCTTGCTGCGTCATGGTGATCGTAATTCAATGCGATTTTCGGTAGAAAGTAGAGTCCCATTTTTGACTATCGAAATGGCTAATTTTCTTTTGTCTTTGCCAGAGAGCTATTTGATTTCAGAAAAAGGTGAAACTAAACATATCTTTCGAGCTGCAATGCGAGGTATTGTGCCGGATGACATCCTTGATAGAAAAGATAAAGTTGGATTTGAAACGCCAGAGCACGAATGGTTGTTGTCGGTATCCGGTACTATCCGGGAATGGCTAAGCGTCGATTTGAATCTACCTTTTTTAAACCAAAAGGTTGTGTTGGAAGAGTTTGATTTAGTTGTGTCAGGGGAGAAAAAATCATCTCCTTATATATGGAGGTGGATTAACTTTTCTCGTTGGTATCATATTTTTATTCTTGAATAGTAATTATGAACTAGTTATATCGTTCTTTTAACCATTTTTGATTCTTTTTATAATTATCGGTGCTCTGTGTGAAAATAATGACCATCTTGGGGGCTCGTCCTCAGTTTATAAAAGCAGCCACAGTTTCTCGTGCCATTGCTCGAGTATCAAAGTACTCTGAAGTTATCGTGCATACAGGGCAGCATTATGATTCTAATATGTCCGATGTATTTTTTTCTGAGCTGGAAATACCTAAACCTGCATATAACTTGGGCGTTGGCGGCGGCAGTCACGGTCAGAATACTGGCCGAATGTTAGAAGAAATTGAAAAAATTCTATTGCAAGAAAAACCCAGCATTGTGTTGGTTTATGGAGATACTGATTCTACGTTGGCAGGGGCTCTTGCTGCTGTAAAGACTCATATTCCGATTGTGCACGTTGAAGCAGGGTTGCGATCTTTTAATCGTCGTATGCCTGAGGAAATAAATCGTGTGTTAACTGATCACATGAGTGATCTTCTATTAACTCCTACTGAGCAAGCTATTTCAAATTTGTCAGCAGAAGGAATAGTGGGTCGCACTGTCGTTAATGTTGGTGATGTTATGTTTGACGCTGCACTTTATTTTGGTCAAAGGGCTGAATTAGAGAGTGATGTGATGGATAAGTATGGGCTTGTCTCAAAGCAGTTTTATCTGGCAACAGTGCATAGGCAAGAAAATACAGATGATGAATTTCGGTTGAAGAAAATATTTGAAGGTTTTTCGAAAATTGACCAACCTGTAGTTCTTCCATTGCATCCGAGAACAAAAAACTCTATCCATCAGCAAGACATAGAGTTGCCCTCAAATATTCACATAATTGATCCGCAGGGCTATATAGATATGGTTATGCTTGAAAAAAACGCGTGCGTAATAGTTACAGACTCAGGAGGGATACAAAAAGAAGCGTATTTTCACGGTGTTCCTTGTGTCACGCTGCGTGATGAGACCGAATGGGTTGAACTTGTTGATATGGGGTGGAACCGTTTAGCTTCCCCAGTCGATGATGATTTTGTTAGTATTTTTGCACAAAGTTTTCGTGGTGGCCAAGAAGGTTTAACTCCCTACGGAAGCGGAACAGCTGCCGAACAAGTTGTTTCTGCGCTCGATCTTCTTTCATAGTCATAGAATCATTAAACTCACAGGTCTTATTATTCTGGTTGGTACTGTTCTATGACGCGCGGTGTTCTTCTTATCTGTCAGCATTTTGTGCCTTATACTCCTTCTGTGGGAGGGGTTGCTCGTGTTGTATATCTTTCCAGGTTTTTAGTGGCAAATGGAATTAATACTACTGTTCTAAGTTCTGATGGTGTTAATTATGGGGATTTCGGCTTTTCTAAAAACCTTGCTGGAGTCAATGTTACGTATCTACGGGATCCCTTGAAGTCTTCTGTTCAGTCCAGCTTACGTATAATCAATAAACCTACGACACGGCATAAAGGTTTTTTTATGTCGATTCTAAGAATTTCCAAATCGATATTGAACCGGCTAGTCATACCAGATCTGGGCTTGTTAATGGTTTATAAGTATTACAAGGCGGCATCTAAACTGATTGAATCGGGTAGTATAGACACCGTTTTCGTATCAACTCCACCACATAGTATGCAACTTGTTGGTGGCTTTTTGAAATGGAAGTTTGGTAATAAAATTACACTTATAGCTGATTATCGAGATAGTTGGAATACTAGTACTATATTTGCCCCTGTTGGCCCTGTTTCTGGATTTTTCTCTCGTAAGATGGAAAAGTTTTCACTCGCAAGGGCTGATATAGTGACTTTTGTATCTGAACCAATGATTTCTAAACTGGACAAAATGTTTCCCGATTTATATCTTGTAGAGAAAGGTCTCCTTGTCATGAATGGATTTGCGGGAGACCCATGTTCTTTTACTATCCCGAAATTTGAAGATCCTATTCGTATTGGTTATTTTGGGATGGCAGATGATGACCCTAATGGCTATAGGGACGTGGAACCGCTACTAAACCTCACATCAACAGCTGTTCGTTCAGGTCTGAATATCAAGTTGTTTTTTTACGGTACACTTCGTTTATCACATCTAAATATCGCTGATTATCCATATGTTGAAATCTGTGAGCCTATAGCTCATAGCGATGTTCACCTATTCATGCAAAGCATGGATTACCTATTATTATTACATACCAACCCTAAGAATAGTGATGAGGTTGTAACTGGTAAGCTTTTTGATTATTTACAGGCACGTCGACCAATTATCTGTTATTCACCTGAAGATATGGAGGCGGCGCGGATTATAAAAAAATTTGGTTTAGGTGTATGGGCTGATATTCAGTCAACTGACCAAGCTATTGAGGTGTTGCAGGGCCTTAAGTTTAACCATTACCCTGTATTACAAGACGAACAGATAATTTCAACATTTAGTAGAGATGGTCAATATCTAAAAATTTTAGAGCGTCTGCGAGACAATCATTGAAAATTCTTATAGTAAGTCAGTACTTTTGGCCGGAAAGTTTCATTATCAATGATGTTGCGATCAAGCTTGTTGAACAAGGCCATGAGATTGTTGTGGCTACAGGGAAGCCTAATTATCCGGAAGGTAAAATATTTGACGGTTATCAAGCAAAGGGTACTACTTATGAGCTATATATGGATAGAATCGAAGTGGTTAGAGCTCCCCTATGGCCTAGAGGGAATGGTGGTGCGACCAACCTTTTTTTGAATTATCTTTCGTTCGTCCTTTCTGGGCTTATATACTTTCCCTGGATGCTGAGAAATAAAAAATTCGACAGAATCTTGGTTTTTTCGCCATCGCCTGTCACTCAGGTTATACCTGCAATTATACTTAAATGGATTAAAAGGGCTCCGCTGGCTTTGTGGGTTCAAGATTTGTGGCCGGAAAGTCTTTCCGCGACGGGTTTTATTAAAGGTAAGTATCAATTGAAAGCAGTAGAGGTAATGGTAAAGATTCTTTATGCTGGTTGTGATCTTTTACTTGTTCAGTCTCGTGCATTTATTGATCCAGTTTCACACTACGCTGACCGGAACAAGATTATTTATTATCCTAACTCTATAGATGCAACTAAAGAAAACTCTGAAAACCCCATACCGGATGAATTGGCTCGTGAGCTTGAGGGGCACTTTTGTATCGTATTTGCTGGTAATTTAGGCACTGCTCAATCTCTGGATACTGTAGTTCAAGCAGCAGATCATTTAAAAAATGATCCGTTGCTTCGAATTGTTTTGGTCGGCAGCGGTAGCCAATTTGATTGGCTGAAACGTAAGAAGTTAGATCTGAGGTTGGACAACTTGATTTTGGCTGGTCGTTTCTCTATGGATCAAATGCCTCAAATTTTTGAGCGTTCTTCGGCCTTACTGGTTTCATTAAAAAACGACGAAATCTTTTCCTATACGATACCTAGTAAGGTACAAGCATATCTTGCAGCGGGTCGACCTATAATCGCTGCATTGGAGGGGGAGGGCGCGCGCGTGGTAAATGATTCTGGAGCAGGGTTAACCTGTGAGCCTGAAAATGTGACGGCTTTGGTTTCTACTATTCGAAAAATGAGCGAATTACCACAACAAAAGCGGAATGCCATGGGCTTAGCTGGACGAGCATATTTTGATGAGAATTTCGATATGGCAACTCAGGTTGAGAGTTTGGTTCATCTGTTAGAGCAATCTGATGGTGGTTCGAAGGGGTGAAGATGCGAGTGTTGGTTTTTGGTGTCACTGGTATGCTGGGGAATGCTGTATATAAGTTATTTGAAAGAGACCCTATGCTTGAAGTCTGGGGTACTCTTCGAGGTGCCGGTTCTCTAAAATATTTTTCTGAATCAAGTCACGAAAGGCTGATAACAGGAGTTGATGTACTGGATCAGGATTCCTTGGTGTCTGTAATTGATAGGGTTCACCCGGATGTGGTCATTAACTGTGTCGGGCTGATCAAGCAGCTGGCGGATGCTAATGATCCGCTTACGGCACTTCCTATCAATGCCATGCTTCCTCATCGTTTGGTCAGGCTCTGCGCATTAGCAGGTGCTCGATTTATTCATGTTAGTACTGATTGCGTGTTCTCTGGTAGCCGAGGAGGGTATATTGAAGATGATATATCTGACGCAAAGGATCTGTATGGTAAGTCCAAATACATTGGGGAACTACACGACTGTGCTAATGCTATAACCCTAAGGACCTCTATTATTGGTCATGAACTTAATTCCTGTCATGCTCTTGTGGATTGGTTTCTATCGCAACAAGGTTCTGTGAAAGGCTTCTCCAGTGCGGTTTTCTCGGGTTTGCCGACGGTTGAGTTGGCGCGCGTAATGAAAGATTATGTGATGCCTCAGCCTGATTTGAGTGGTTTGTACCATGTTGCTTCTGATCCTATTAATAAATTTGATCTGTTGCAGTTGGTTTCCAACCAGTACGGCAAGCAGGTCAAGATTGTTCCTGATGCCGAATTGGTCATAGATCGTTCTCTGGATGGTGCGCGTTTTCGTGATGCGACGGGCTATAATGCCCCCGCGTGGCCGGATTTGGTCAAATTGATGCATGAGAACCGGTAGGCTGAATTCCTGTGTTGAGTTGGCTGGATTATACTGCTCTTGCTGTGAAAAGAAGGCTTTCCGCCGCGACTAGGCTGCTAATTTGTTTGGAAGGTATACATGTTTGATAACAAAGTCTTGATGATCACCGGGGGAACAGGTTCTTTTGGTTATACGGTGTTGAAACGTTTTCTCAATACCGATGTTCGCGAAATACGCATCTTCAGCCGTGATGAGAAGAAACAGGAAGATATGCGCATTGCGCTGGGCACTGACAAAGTCAAGTTTTACATTGGTGATGTGCGTGATTACGATAGCATCTCTCAGGCGATGATCGGGGTTGACTACATCTTCCATGCCGCAGCATTGAAACAGGTGCCCTCCTGCGAGTTTTATCCGATGGAAGCGGTTAAGACCAATGTAATAGGAACGGAAAACGTACTCAATGCAGCAAATGCCAATGGTGTGCAACGAGTTGTGGTGCTTAGTACCGATAAGGCTGTGTACCCCATAAACGCCATGGGTATCTCTAAGGCGATGGCCGAAAAGCTAATGGTCGCGAAATCTCGCTTGATTCCTGAGACGGGTCCGGTCATCTGTGCCACCCGCTACGGCAATGTTATGGCTTCCCGTGGTTCTGTGATTCCATTGTTTGTTAGTCAGTTGAAATCTGGTGAACCATTGACGGTTACCGATCCCAATATGACGCGTTTTCTGATGTCACTTGAGGATTCTGTTGACTTAGTATTGCATGCATTTGAGCATGCCGAGCAGGGTGACATCTTTGTACAGAAGGCACCTGCTTCAACGGTTGAAGACTTGGCCAAAGCCCTTAAGGAACTGTTTTCGAGCGATAGCAAAATTAAGGTGATTGGTACCCGGCATGGAGAAAAACTCTATGAATCTCTTATCTCTCGCGAAGAGATGGCAAAAGCTGAAGATATGGGACGCTATTATCGAATACCAGCAGATAACCGCGACCTGAACTATAACAAATTCTTCGACGAAGGTGAGCAGCAACTGTCGGACATGGATGACTATACCTCGCACAATACCGAGCGCCTTAACATTCGAGGCATCAAGGAGCTCCTTCTGAAGCTTGATTACATTCAGGAGCAGACAGATGCTTAAAGTTATGACCTTAGTAGGTACACGACCGGAGTTGATCAAAATGAGCAGAGTAATTGCCGAATTTGATCAGCAGGTTCATCATGTGTTGGTGCACTCGGGGCAAAATTACGATTACGAACTTAATCAGGTGTTCTTTGATGATCTGGGCATTCGTAGGCCGGATCATTTTTTAGGGGCTGTCGGCGACTCTGCGGCTAAAACTATCGCTGAAGTAATAGCGAAAGCAGATGATGTATTGGCGTTAGAACAACCTGACGCCATTCTCCTCTATGGTGACACCAACACCTGTCTGGCTATTATTTCTGCAAAACGGCGAAAAATTCCCGTTTTCCATATGGAGGCGGGGAATCGTTGTTTCGATCAACGCGTGCCGGAGGAGCTTAATCGTAAGGTTCTTGATCATCTTAGTGACATCAATATGGTGCTCACCGAACATGCTCGGCGTTATTTGATTGCTGAAGGTATACGTCCAGAGACAATTATCAAGACGGGTTCCCATATGGAAGAAGTGCTTGACTATTACATGCCAAAAATTCAAGAGTCAACTGTAGTCCGAGACTCAGGGTTGGAGGAGGGCAAGTATTTTATTGTCAGTGCCCATCGGGAAGAAAATGTTGATACTCCCCACAATCTAAGGGATCTGCTCGCAACGCTTCATGCTTTGGCTGATCATTACCAATTACCTATCATAGTTTCTACCCATCCTAGAACACGGAAGAGGCTGGAGGAACTTGGTGAATCTCTCGACCATCCATTGATACGATTCGAAAAGCCATTTGGCTTGCTCGACTATATGAAGTTGCAGATGTCTGCATTTTGTATATTGTCAGATAGCGGAACTATCACTGAAGAGGCTTCACTTCTCAATCTACCAGCGATAACTATTCGTAATGCTCATGAACGGCCAGAGGGTATGGACGAAGGTACTCTGATTATGAGTGGTTTAAAAAAAGAACGGGTTATGGATGCGGTTAGGGTGATAACCAGTCAGCATGACCTTAAACGAAGGGTTATCCCCGTTGTCAAAGATTATCAGGCAGGTCTTGTCTCCAAACAAGTTTTGCGGGTTGTGTTGAGTTATACCGATTACATCAACCGCACGGTATGGCATAAAAGCTGATGGGGAAAATTCTTTTAACAGGAGCTACGGGTTTTGTTGGATCCCGAATTTTGCAGTATTTGCTTTCCAGTCAACGCTACGGAGTAATTGCTGCGTTGCGCAATGATCACACCGGCCTTCCCACTGGTGTCTTAAAAACAGCTGTCGGGAATATAGATTCGAGCACTGATTGGGATCAGAGTCTTTTAGGTTGTGAAGTAGTTATACATTCTGCTGCTCGTGTTCACGTAATGAACGATAATACAGATGATCCACTGTTAGAATTTCGCCGCGTTAATGTTGAAGGAACGCTTAATTTTGCGCGACAAGCTGCGAAGAAGGGCATTCGACGGTTTATTTTTATTAGTTCAATTAAGGTTAATGGCGAAGAAACGACACCTGGCAGCCCTTATTGTGCAGATGACATCCCTGATCCTCGAGATCCCTATGGGATTTCTAAAATGGAGGCAGAGCAGGGTCTACGAAACATCGCTGATAGCAGCAATATGGAAGTAGTGATCATTCGCCCTGTTCTGGTTTATGGGCCTGAAGTTAAAGCAAACTTTCATACTATGATGAAATGGCTCTATAAAGGCGTACCTCTGCCCTTGGGATCCATTAATAACTCCCGAAGTTTGGTGGCTTTAGATAATCTGGTAGATCTTATTGTGCATTGTATTGATTGTCCTACGGCAGCTAACCAAACCTTTTTAGTTAGTGATGGTGAAGATTTATCAACTACCGAGTTGCTTCGTAAAATGTCGCGTGCTCTTGGTAAACCAGATCGCTTAATACCCATGCCATCGATTTTGCTAAAATTCGTCGCTGCCTTGTTTGGAAAACGAAGTATGTCTCAACGGCTATGCGGTTCTTTACAAGTTGATATCACCAAAACTCAAGAACTGTTGAAGTGGACGCCTCCAGTTTCTGTGGAAACAGCTCTGCAAAATACTGCGGACCATTTTTTGGAGCAGTTAAGGTGAACCTTCTCTGGTGGCTGCTACCCATAGTGCTATGTTGTTCTCTACTGTTTACTTGGTTATTACGCCGATATGCACTAGCGCGTAGCTTGATAGATATTCCGAATCATCGTAGCTCTCATTCAGTACCGACTCCACGTGGAGGAGGGGTGGCAATTGTAATTTGCTTCTTACTCTCTCTGCTTTTTTTGTTTTTTGCTGGATTTGTTGATCAATCATTCTTTATCGCCTTTGCTGGGGGGGGGGCGGGTATAGCGCTCCTTGGTTTTTTGGACGATCACGGCCATATTCCTGCACGATGGCGGTTGGTTGGGCATTTTCTTGCCAGTGCCTGGCTTCTTTTCTGGATCGGAGGGTTGCCAACGATTTATGCTTTCGGCGTAACTCTTTCATTGGGCTGGATTGGTAATTTTATAGGGGTTGTTTTTCTTGTTTGGCTTTTGAATCTCTATAACTTTATGGATGGCATCGATGGTATTGCGGCAATTGAGGCCATCTTTGTTTGCTTGGGAGGGGGGTTACTGTACTTGGTAGTAGGGGAATTATCTTACATTTGGCCACTGCTGCTGCTGGCAGCTTCTGTTTTTGGATTTCTCTACTGGAACTTTCCGCCCGCTAGAATCTTTATGGGAGATGCAGGTAGCGGATTTCTTGGGTTTGTTCTGGCAGGCCTAGCGCTTCAAGCTGCCTGGGTCGATTCTGTTTTGCTATGGGGGTGGTTGATACTTCTTGCCGTGTTTATTGTTGATGCAACGTTCACCCTTTTACGGCGATTATTGCGCGGTGATAAGGTTTATGAGGCCCATCGTAGCCATGCTTACCAATATGCATCTCGTAAGTATCGGAGTCATAGGTCTGTTTCGCTGGCGGTGTTGACTATTAATGTATTGTGGTTGTTACCCTTAGCCGTTACGGTGGCCATTGGCTATATTGATGGAGCATTGGGTTTCACTATCTCTTGTTTACCTTTGATAGGTTTGGCCTTTTTAAATAAGGCAGGTGAACTTGAGACTCCTGGGCGTTTTTAGATCTATTGAGTTATATGGTTCTGTGGATTGTTGATAACTGT
The DNA here is from genome assembly GCF_023509475.1 of Aestuariirhabdus haliotis. Classification (NCBI taxonomy): domain Bacteria; kingdom Pseudomonadati; phylum Pseudomonadota; class Gammaproteobacteria; order Oceanospirillales; family Aestuariirhabdaceae; genus Aestuariirhabdus; species Aestuariirhabdus haliotis. The sequence continues at coordinate 81,011 of NZ_JAKSDZ010000010.1, forward strand.
GTTTATTACTAATCGAAAATCAAATTTATAATGACTATTAAACAAGCATTGTTAGGACTTTCCCGCAAACAGAAGCGTTCACTGCAGGTGGCTACGGATATACTCCTTATCTGGCTGGCGCTCTGGCTCGCCTTTTTTATCCGGCTTGGGACAGATCAATTAATCAACCCACTTGGCGATCATTGGTGGCTGTTTGCTGCAGCGCCTTTAACCGCGTTGCCTTTCTTTGTCACGATGGGGCTTTATCGGGCGGTTATGCGCTATATAGGTCGTGATGCACTGATTACCATCGTCCAGGCGACCGCTTTATCGGCACTGCTCTTAACCCTACTTGTCTATTGGTATCGAGGCGATGTTTTAGTCCCGCGCTCGGTGGTATTCATCTACTGGTTGCTTGCCACTGCTTTTGTCGGAGGGCTTCGGCTGTTTATGCGGCGCTATTTTGTTACCGATACGCCGCTGTTTTATCCATTGACTCGCTTTCGAAAGCACCAGAACATCATGGATAAACGGACTCCTGTTGCAATTTATGGCGCAGGTGATGCTGGGTTTCAGTTGTTGTCAGCCTTGGAGCGAAGCTCCGAACTATTGCCTCTAGCCTTTATTGACGATGATCGATCTCTTGCCGGTCGCGTTATTGCGGGCTTACGTGTTTATACCCCCAAACATATTGAGCAACTGATCTCTGAAACGGGTTGCCAAGAGGTTTTGTTGGCACTTCCTAGTGCAACTCGCCAACGCCGTAGGGAAATCATTGAGCAGCTCGAGCCCTATCCGGTTCATGTCCGCACATTACCCGATATCAATGAGATCGCTACAGGTAAGATCAAGGTTGATGATATTAGAGAGGTCGGTATAGAGGACGTTTTAGGGCGTGATCAGGTTACGCCGGATGTGACACTGCTACAGCATTGTATTGAAGCTAAAGTCGTAATGGTAACAGGTGCAGGGGGGTCGATAGGCTCGGAACTTTGTCGAAAAATCATTGAAATAGCGCCAACTACCCTTGTGCTGTATGAACACTCTGAATTCAATCTGTATCAGATCCATCGTGAATTGGAGTCAATTGCCGATAGTCTGGGGGGGGCGATCAAGCTTGTCCCTATTCTAGGATCTGTGAGAAACCCCAAGCGTCTTGTTGCGGTTTTACAACGCTATTCGGTTGCAACGGTATACCATGCGGCGGCCTACAAACATGTTCCTATTGTTGAGCATAATGTCGCCGAAGGTATTGAGAATAATGTCCAGGGTACAGTGCATGCAGCTCTCTCTTCGATCATTGCTGGCGTGGAGAGTTTCGTGCTTATCTCTACGGACAAGGCCGTGCGACCAACCAACGTGATGGGGGGCTCCAAACGTTTAGCAGAGATGGCATTGCAGGCCTTGGCTACTGCTGCTCAGGTTACTCTTAGTCAGCCCGAGCTATATGGAGTTGAATCATCTGAGTTTACGAATAAAACCCGTTTCACGATGGTCAGGTTTGGTAATGTGCTGGGCTCTTCGGGCTCCGTTATTCCTCTCTTTCGTCAGCAAATCGCTAATGGTGGACCGGTAACCGTAACTCACCCTAATATCACTAGATATTTTATGACCATACCCGAGGCGGCACAGCTGGTGATCCAAGCCGGCTCGATGGGTGAAGGTGGTGATGTTTTTGTTCTGGATATGGGCGAGCCGATAAAAATTGCTGATTTGGCTGTTAAGATGATCCACATTGCAGGTTTAAGTCTACGGGATGAGACTAATCCAGAAGGTGATATCGCAGTTGAATATTCTGGCTTACGTCCTGGTGAAAAGCTCTACGAAGAGCTGTTAATCGGTGATGCCGTAGGGTCAACCAGCCACCCCATGATTATGCGCGCTGAAGAAGAGTTTATCAGTTGGGAACGATTTGATGAGCTATTAAATCAGTTATCACGGGCCTTAGAGGAAGGTGATTTCGTGTCAGTTAGAGCCTTGATGGTCAAACATGTAGCTGGGTTCAAGCCCGATTCCAGTATTGTTGATTGGATGGCTCGAGTATAAATCATTCCATGTCTTTACGAGTTGTGGCCAAGAGTGATTAATTCCGCTTAGTGAAACTTTATTCCTTAGTTACCCCCAAATTGATTGGCGAAGAACCCTTGTCGTACCTAGAATGGATGGACAAGGAATAAACTTGCTTTGGGGGAAGTATGAGCAATATTGTTTGGCATGAACAGGCAGTAACCAAGTCGGATAGGGCCAGTCTGGCAAAACAGAAGCCCTGCCTTGTCTGGTTTACCGGTTTGAGTGGTTCTGGAAAATCGACCATTGCTAATGCGTTAGAGCAGGAGTTACATCGACGGGGTTTCCATACCTATCTTCTGGATGGTGATAACGTTCGCCATGGCTTGAATAAAGACCTTGGTTTTACCGATGAAGACCGAGTGGAGAATATCCGCCGTATTGGAGAGATGGCTCACCTGTTTGTCGATGCCGGTGTTATTGTGATGAGTGCCTTTATCTCACCCTTTGCGGCTGAACGAGAAATGGTGCGGGGTTTGCTTGAACCTGACGAATTTATCGAAGTCTATATGAATGCACCTCTTGAGGTCTGTGAGGGGCGTGACCCAAAGGGCTTGTATTTGAAAGCCAGGCAAGGTGAAATACAGAACTTTACTGGTATTGATTCTGCCTACGAAATACCCCGGCAGGCAGATGTTGCCCTGGATACAGGAACCCTTCCAGTCGAAGCCTGTGTGGAACAGTTGGTGAATTATATGGAAGCCAATGGGTACATATAGCCGATGCTGTTAGCGGCATATGGGAAAACTAACAGGGCACCACTGAACAGCTCAATATTCACAGTGTGGGTTGCCCGATGCATAGCTCCAGTTATCTGGAACAACCAAGCGGCACTATTATGACTCTACTATCGGTCATAGTATTCTTAGTGTTGATCGCGCTGTTGATTTCGCTGATTGTAACCCGAATTAAACCCGCATTCCTGTTTGGTATTTGCCTGCTGGTATTCTATCTACTGGGTTTGATTGATCGCTCAATAATGCTAGCTAACTTCATTAATGGCTCTTTGCTGACACTATTGCTATTGCTATTGGTCTCAGTGGGGTTGGAAAAAAGCCGGCTCTTGGACGGGCTTACTCGTTTCCTGCTAAATCGAAACGAGCGATCATCGTTACTGCGACTTGGTGGTCTCACTGCACTGCTTTCAGCGTTTTTAAATAATACCGCTGTTGTCGCAGCATTAATGGGGCGCATTGCCTCGCAGAAACGTATAGCACCTTCCCGGTTATTGATTCCTTTATCCTATGCGGCAGTATTAGGTGGCACGACAACCCTGATTGGCACCTCCACCAACCTGATTGTCAACAGCTTTGTCGAAGCCTCGGGTGGTGATACCTTAGCATTAACCGATTTTATGTGGGTGGGGATTCCGGTCACCGTTATCGGCGTTTTAGCTTGCGTTGTCCTTGGGCCCCGACTTTTACCTACTTATCCGGCGGTACAGAAGCTGCAACGTCGTTATTTTGTGGAAGCGGTTATAGAGTCAGGAGCTCCTTTAATCGGTCGGACCGTGCGTGAGAATCAGTTGCGTCAACTCGATGATCTGTTTCTAGTTGAGTTACTACGAAATGACCGGGTAATAGCTCCTGTTAGTCCTGACCTGCTATTGGAAGCGGGAGATCGCCTTCTATTCAACGGTGAAACGAGCAATGTGCAGCAGTTGTCTGCAATAGCTGGCCTGAGGTTAGCCCATGACTCTCAGGGTATGGGCGCCATGCAAGGCGGTATGGCCGAAGCGGTTGTCTCGAATACCTCGAACCTTGTCGGAAAAACCCTTAAGGATACCGGTTTTCGTGGTCGTTATGATGCCGCAGTGGTTGCGGTGAATCGTGGTCATGAGCAGTTGTCGGGTAAGCTGGGTAGTCTCGAGTTGCAAGTGGGTGACTGTCTTCTATTGTCAGCCGGGGAGGATTTTGAGCAACGAGCAAGGGACAGTGGAGATTTGCACCTGATTGGTAGTGAGAGTGGAAGTGGCCGGCTCAATATGCGCAGTAGTCTACTCTCTTTTTTTACATTCATAGGCGCAATCATTTTGGCTGCTTCAGGTGTATTGCCCCTGTTCGATGGTTTATTGATTGTACTGTCCTTTTATCTGCTTATGGGCTGGGTCAACGTTGGTGAGCTGGTGCAACGGTTTCCCTATCAGCTCTTTTTAGTAATTGGCAGTGCCCTTGGTATTGCCCAGGTCGCACAGTCCGTGGGGTTAATCGATATCGCAGTGGCTTTTCTGGTGCCTGACAGTGCTAGTCTTTCACCCTGGATGGCTTTGTTGATGGTTTACCTGTTGACGATGTTGTTAACCGAGTTGGTAACAAATAATGTCGCAGCCGCGTTGGCATTCCCGGTTGCCTGGGGACTGGCAGAAACCTTAGGTGTTTCTACTATGCCCTTTGTTATGGCCGTAGCTTATGGCGCGAGCGCCAGCTTTTTGACTCCCTATGGTTATCAAACCAATTTGATGGTGTATGGTGCGGGTAATTATCGTTTTTTTGATTATTTGAAAATGGGATTCCCCATCAGCTTGATCTACGGCACCTTGGTAATGCTGTTGATACCGCTCTTTTTTCCATTTTATTAATGCCATCAGGCCCTGGGTTCAGATCCGCAGATTTTTGTGTTCCTTTTACGCTCTCTATTTGGAACTGTAATAGTCACCTGCGCCAGATTACAGCCTGAATGGCTAATCTCCTACAAGCCCCCATGAGTCATGGGGTGTTATGAGCTTTGCTCTTATCTTATTATTAAGGCACCTCTGATTAATTCGGATAGATCTCTGCGGATCCTAGAAATGGTTTTTATCAAGGCGAAGCTTGCCGTTCATGTCGAGACCTGAACAAGGGCTTCAACACCGAGAAAAGCCATTTTAGGACTGCCCTACGGGGCTTTCAGGCGACCCCAGACTCTTTGTTACGCCTTTTTGAAAGGTCTGGACCTTACTGCAAAGACGTGCCGC